>JALYLE010000093.1 GCA_030774375.1 Chloroflexota bacterium
ATCGAGGCTGAGTGCAGCGAAGGTGACTGGAGTGCTATCGGGTGACCAGGTTGCCGGGCCACAGCATGCTACGAACGTGCCTTCGGGGTTGAGCCGGATCGGGTCGGAACCGTCGGAGTCCACCACATACAGGTCGCCTCCGTCGCAGTCACCCTCGGGGCACCGAGTCACCTGAATCAGCAGGAGGCGGGTTCCGTCTCGGGACCACTCGAGCGGGATGTCGTGCACGGGGGCTTGGGTGATCGGGACCGGCGCTGCCTCGGTAAGAGTGAGCCCCTCGCTCACATAGAGACCATTGCGACTCGGGTCTGTGTCATCCCATCCCTCGAACACGATCTTGTTCCCGTCAGGCGACCAACCGGCTGGTCCGAGGTTCAGGGTCGGAGGCCCGATGCTGTGGACCGCATACCTCGTGCCATCGGGATTGACGGTGGCCGGAAGCATACGGGATGCGGCCAGCTCGTCCGGGACCATGATGATCGTTCCGTCGGGTGACCAGGACCCGCAGCAGGAATTCACATCAGTCAGCTCGGTCTCTTGGGACCCGTCGATTCCGATGGTGAAGGTCCGTAGGTCGTCCCCAGGCACTGTCCGGGTGAACAGGATCAGGGGGACCATGTCGCGAGTGGTCTGGGTGGTCTCGGCGGGGACAGTGGTGGAGGTAGTCGTCGAGGAGGGCCCATCGTCGCCTCCCCAGGAGGTGACGAACAGCGCAAGAGCCAGGGTGGTGATAACGAGGCGGTTCCGGATGGCTGCGCCTCTCAACAACGGGATCGTCGCCGGGCGAGCATACGCTTCTCTCGAGCACGGCCACGGCAATCAACGTCCTGATACGCAGTCAGGGCGCCGCGATGCCACGCAGGGAGCCTTCGTCTAAGGCGACAGCGCATGTCTGGCAGGTACTTTGTCGATAACCTATGCGGCAGCAATCAACTGTGCTGGGCCTGGCCAAGCACAGCTCGGCTACCGTGTTCAGTTATGCGCTCGAATGCATGCGAGCTCGGCGCCCATTGGCGTCGAACCCTGACGACTGGCTGGGCTCGGAGCCTGGGACTCTTACGAGTTGCGGTGTGCATGGTGCGCCAATCCGTGCGCGCCCTCGACGACGAACCCGATACGCAGCGCGACCTAGCGGCATGCACCGTGCCCTTCCCCGGGGGGAATCGTGGACAGTCGCGACAGGAGCCCCTGCATTGAACTCGACGGCCCGCGGCAGACATGAGACAAGGTGTGAGCAATGGATGAGAGGGAATCGTTAGGTCCTATTTCGGACGCCGCTAGGGCGCAACAGGAGCTGGACCGTAAGCGGCAGCAGCTGGTGAAGTCGCTATGCCGGTGTGGCCATTCGCTGTCTCAACACCGGAGTCGCCGCGCGTGCGAAGAACCTGACTGCGGCTGCCCTGGGTGGTGGGCGGTGAGGAATGCCTAGTAATCCTTCTGGCACCCCACGAACCAGGACCGGATCCATCGGGTCAGCCGCCCTCTACGCCCCAGTAGCGGGCCTGGCCGGCTGGCGGATGCTGAGCTTGCTGTTGTAACGGAAGGATCATCTTGGTGGCCGGCCGGGGGTCAGGCGAAACAGGTCCGCCCGGCATGGGTGTTTCGATCGCTGGTCGCTCTGGGCGCGCCTGCATACTGAGCTCTGCAGACGGCCCGTGACTGGATCGCGGTGGTTGCGTGCAGCATTGCCTTGACGCTCGTGGCGGCCGCCATGTAGAGATCGCCCCGCCCGCAGCGCAGGCGGGGCGATCGTTTTGTTCTGAGCTTGCCTATTGCGGGCCCAGCCAGCCTTCTATCCCGTGGTGGCGCTGAAGATGTCGTTGTTGCCGAAGGTCGATGGGCAGTGAATGATGCCTGTCTCCTCCGGCAGCGTTCCCGTTGGGCTGGCGCAGAACGGCGAGACGAGCGAGAGGGATGGAGGGCGACGGACCGATAGCGGCCTTCAACGCCCTGGCGCGTGAGCTGCGGCCGCTGCGCGGGTCGGTCAGCGGGTGACGCCGGCGGTGAGCGTTCGCCGCTGAGTTTCACGAGGACCTGGTGCCCAGGGCGAGTGGCCCCCGCCGTCGCGGTGATTTCGCCAGATGCCACCACGTTCGGTAG
>JALYLE010000094.1 GCA_030774375.1 Chloroflexota bacterium
CGGACGAGCTGGTAGGCCGCCGCCAGACGGGGGAGTGATGGATCGGCGAGCCCTTCCCCGCGAGTCCGGCGGGCGTGGGCCGCGGGCGTCTCGTGTGGCTGGCGCGGCCAGCGGCCGTCACTGGCGAGTGCCTCGAGGGCGGCCAGATAGGCACCGGCCGGGTCGTCCGCCGCGTACCGCCGCCGGCGTGGGCGATTGGCCGGGGCTGGGGCGGTCGCCGGCAGCTCGGCTGCATCCGGGATGACGATCGAGCGCTCCTCGAATCCCTGGGCGAGAGCTCGTGCAATGCGGCGACGCTCTTGCCAGCGCAAGTAGATGATGGCCCCCACGATCAGCAGCTCGAACAGGATCAAGACCCCGACCAGGGCATAGAAGATGACCGTGGGTGCAACGTTCTCCGGCGTCACCGGCAGGTTCGAGAAATCGGGGAGCGTAATCGTTGGCAAGTAGTTGCCGCGCGGGATGATCCTGTGGAGCGCCTCGGCGACGACCGCAGCCAGGAGCAGAACAGGAGTCATCAGCACGAGGAACGCAATCACCAGCACTCGTATCGGTCCATAGACCATCGCGACGAGGGCTCGCAGCGGGACGCCAAGTAGCGAGGCGGTCGGGATGCCAATCACCATCACCGCAACGGCTACCACGCCGAGCGTCGCCAGCCAGGTTCGGTTTCGGCGCCAATCGCTGCCGGTCGCAACCCGCACCGCCTCGAGGCGCGCCAGCCCCATCGCCGCAAAGGCGGAGCCGGCGAAGACCATCGTGCCGATGAATGCGGCGTCCGTGAATAGCTGGCGCGCGCCAACTGGAGCCAGCGTCTGGCCGATGAGCCACGGGATTGCCAGGCCCGGAATCCCCCAGCGGAGCAGCCGCTCCTGCACGACCTCATCATCGTCGGGGTCGCCGTGCGCGGCCCCACGAATGACGGCGACTCCCGCCAGCCAACCGCCGAAGTGCATCCCCAGGGCGGCGGACAGGTCGCCGCTCACCACGGCGTCGCGCACATGGGGGTCGAGGAACCAGCCCAACGCGCCGCCCGCCAACGCCAGGATGGGCAGGCCAATCGCCTCAGTGGCCGCGTCGCGCCACCGGGTCCGCCGGCCCCAGGCCATGCCAATCCCGGCCAGCATCGCCAGCTCGATTGGGCCGATGTGCGGCGCTCGATCGAAGAGCGCCTGTGCGGCCGCATACACGACCGCGATCCAGCCGCCCTCGGCCAGTGTCTGCAGGAGGGGCAGGATCCTAGACGGCAAACTCGAGCGCATGTGCCCGTTTCCAATCCGGCGAGAGTCTCGCGACGCTGGCCCGAATCCCGGCAGTCCGCAAGGCCTGGGCCTGGACGACGCCGTTGTCGCCCATCGCGATCACCTCGACATCGTATCCGCTGAGGGTCAGGCGTCGAATAACGCCAATTCGGCGCCGCGGATCGCGCGCAGTAAGCACGAAGACGGTACAACCCGGCGCGAGTCGTCGGGTCAGCCAGGTGAGGAGCTGCTCGTACGGCCCGGAGCTGACCGGACCCATCCTCGCCAACAGCTCGCCGACGCGCGTCACCTGGCCAACCGAGGCACTGGGCGCGAGCCAGGCGATACGCTGGGCGGTACCCGTGAACGACGCTGCCGCCAGTCCGCAGGCCGCACCGTCCAAGATCAACCGCCGCGCGATGGAGGCGGCCGCGACACAGAGCCCCTCGAAGGCTGCATCGTCATAGGCCATCTCCCAATGGGGTCCCTCGATCGTCTGCGAGTCCAGCGCGATGATCACCTCGCGTCCCTGCGCTGGCTCGTATCGGCGCGCGACGGGCACCCCGAGCTTGGCGGTCGCCCGCCAATGGACTCGACGCAACGGATCGCCTGGCTGAAATGGGCGAACGCCGCCGAACAGCGCTGGGTCATGAAAGAGGCTTCGGCGGGCTCGGCGGTCACCGAGCGGCGCTCGGGTCGATCCCGGCCGGCGGAGTGGGAGGGTGCGGGGGGCAATGTTGAGGATCGCCGGCAGGTCGAGCGAGACCGCGGCTGCGTCGCGTCCCAGGATGTCTCGGACGAGCAGGCGAACCGGGCCGAACTCGAACTGGCCGCGGCGCTCGGCGTCGATGTGATAGTGGCGCACGACGCGCTCGAACCAAGCCAGTGACCATGCATTGTGGAGGTGCCGACGGCCGATCTGCTCGGCGTCGAGGTCGAGGTCGGGCCGCTCCCGAACGACGAGGCCGTCGGTCACCAAGTCGTCGGCCGAGACCCACGGCAGGGGGAGCGGCTTGCGATTCCAGATGCGAATGTCGAGCGTCACCGTGTCGCCGACGACGGCCCGTGTCCCACCGAGCCGCCGCCGGTATTGGACGTCGCGCATGCCGTAGCGAGTCCAGAGGCGCGTCAGAGTTCCGTACGTGAAGGTGATCGCGGCCACCAGGAAAAGGCCGGGCGCACCCACGATCGCCCCGATCACAGCGATCGCCACCGCTACCGCGATCCACTGACCCACTGGGCCCTCCCTCTCTCCGACCGGCCGAGTTCAGACTGCTGCGCCGGTCTCCTCCGCCAGCGGAATCGGGACGGCGCCCAGGACCGCGTCGACGGCCTCCTCAACGGTCGCGCCTCGGAGCTCGCGGTCGACGTCGAGCAGCAGGCGGTGATCGAGCACCGCGTGCGCCACCGCGCGCACGTCATCAGGCAGGACGAAGTCGCGACCGTCGAGCGCTGCCAAGCCCTGGCTCGCCCGATACAACGCGACCGCACTGCGCGGTGATCCTCCCAGCCGCAGGTCGGCGTGCTCTCGCGTCGCGCGCACCAGCGCCACGATGTACTGCTCCACGTCGTCGCTGACATGGACGCGCCGGACGGCCTCGCGGGTGGCCAGGAGGTCCGCCGCTCGCGCGACGGTGGGAACCTGGTCGAGCGGCTCCGCAATCTCGCGGTAGCGGCGCGCAATCGCCCGCTCCGACGGCTCGTCCGGATACCCGATGTGGATGCGGACCAGGAAGCGGTCGAGCTGGGCCTCGGGCAGCGAGAAGGTGCCCTCCAGCTCGATCGGATTCTGGGTGGCGAGCACCAGGAACGGGTCTGGCAGTGGCCTCGTCTCGCCCTCAGCGCTCACCTGGCGCTCCTGCATCGCCTCGAGGAGCGCCGATTGGGTCCGCGGCGTGGCGCGGTTGATCTCATCGACCAGGAGGACGTTGGTGAAAACCGGGCCGGGCACGAATCGGAAGGTGCGTCCCTCGAGGATGCTGCTGCCGGTCACGTCGGTGGGGAGAAGGTCAGGCGTGCCCTGCACCCGCGCGAAGCTCAGGTCGAGGGCACGGGCGAAGGCGCGCGCAAGCAGCGTCTTTCCCACGCCCGGCACGTCCTCGATCAGGGCGTGCCCATCGGCGAGCAGGGCGACGGCAAGGAGGCGCAGTGGGTCCTCGGCGCCGACCACCGCCACGCTGACCGCCTCGCGCAGCGCAGCAAAGAGGCGGCCACCATCGGTGGGCGAGTCGGTCATGTGCTAGGTACCTCTCAGAAGGGGTGCGCGTTCACGATCTGCCAACGTCGTGCTCCCAGATCGATTCCTCCGGGGAGCGGGGCCACGACCGCCTGCAGGTCGACGACAAGGATCCTCGCCTGCACCTCGGGCACCAGCTCTGTGCCCGAGAAGAGCCCAAGAAAGCGAGACGGGCGCCGCTCGTAGCGGACGGTTTCGGCAATCGCGCTGGCGGTGTCGCCAGTCTGGCTCCGGATCGTGACCCGCACGCTGCGAAGCAGGTTCTCCGGCGCCTCTGCGCAGTCGGCGCTCAGCTCACCTGCGCGACAGAGGGCGCCCAGAGCGCGAAGGGCGGTCGTTGCAGCGGCGGTCACGGCGCCCGGATTCGCGGCGAGATCTGCCGCGAATGGAGTTGCCTCTCGCTGGAGGTCCGGCCAATGGTCCTCGAAGCGGTCGAGAACCGCGGCTGGCGAGGCGCCCGTCGCGCCCACCAGCCAGAAGCCGGTGCCCCAGAGGAGAAGCGGCAGGCTCAGCCAGGCGACGGTGGCGGCGGGCGATCGGGGTGGGGTTGGACCGATGGCGCCCTCCAGGCGCTGAGCGCGGTGGTAGGCGGCTATCGCCTGCGTGGCCCACGCGAACAGGAATGCCACTCCCGCAAGGAACGGGACGAGGTACCAGGTCGTCTGCGCCAGACCGATGACCACATACGCGATGCCCAACAGGGCCGCAGCCTCGGCCAGCATCCAGCTCAGGCCTGCTCGCCGCCGGCCAATGGCGAGGTCACCCAGACCCCAGATGAGCATCGATCGCCTGAGGACCGAGCCCGGAGTTGCGGCCACGCGTCGATTGGCGGCCGTCACTCCCCGATCAGCAAGCCACGCAGCTCGGCCTCGCCCTTCGCCGAGGTGACAGCCAGCAGCCGATCGCCGCTCAGCAGCCGCGTCTCGGCGCGCGCCGGGAGCGCGTGATCGTCGCGAAGGACGACGGCGATGACGCTGCCTTCCGGGAGCTTCACGTCCCGGAGCTCCCTGCCCACGATGGGCGACTCGGCATCGAGGCGCGCCTCGACGATCTCCAGCTCCCCACCCTCAAGCTCGGTCAGGTGGAGCAGGCCGCGGACCGGGATCTCGTGCTCGATGACACCCAGGATGGTGCGGATCGGGCTGACCGTCTCGTCGATCGCCAGCAGCCGAAAGAGCTGTTCGTGCTTGGGGTTGTTCACTCGGGCGATCGAACGCGGGACGTTGAAATGCATCTTGGCGATCTGGCAGGCGGCGAGGTTCACGGCGTCGTCGCCGGTCACCGCGGCCACGACGTCGGCGCGGGCCATACCCGCCTCGGCCTGGTAGCGCCCCTCGCAGCCATCATTGGCGACCACGATGCTGCCGAGCTCATCGGCGATCTGCCGGGCGCGCGCCGGCTCCTTCTCGATCATCACTACCTCGTGGCCCGCGTTCAGCAGCTCGCGGGTCAGGTAATAGCCGACGTTTCCGCCGCCGATGACGACCACGTACATGACTCAGGAACCCGCCGCGTCGCTGGATTCAGATCGGTCGCCAGCGTCCTCCGCCGCGAGTGCGGCGCGCACCTCCTTGTCCGCGCGCGTCCCGGGTGCCGGAGCGCCGCGCAGGGGTTCCGCCGTGGGCGGCAGGACGGCGCCACCCGTCGCTTCGGCCCCCTGCGTTGCAGCGACGACCAGCGCATCCGAGAGGATGACGGTGCGGCAGATGATCTCCAGCCCGAGCGAGCGATAGGCATCCGCTCGGACGGGATCATTCACCTTGGCCAGCACGCGCGGGATGCCGAAGACGTGCTTGGCCATCTGGGCAGCCAGAGCATTGCGGTTGTCCCCCTCGGTGAGGGCCATGAACAGATCGGACATCTCCGCCCCGGCGTCGTGCAGGATGTCCTCGTCGGCCCCGCTGCCCCGAACCGTGACGCCACCGAACTTGGCCGGAAGACGCTGAAATGCGCGCTGGTCGACGTCGACGACGGTCACGTGCTCGCCGCGCTTGTCGAGCTCGGCCGCGGTCTGCGCACCGACGCGGCCGCAGCCGACGATGATGATCCTCATGGCGTTCGAGCCAGATCCTCCGTCTGCGCGCGCAGGCACCACACCGGCGCGGTCGAGTTGCGCATCACGAATGGGACGGTGCGGCCCGCGTCCCAGGCCCCACCCATGCGCTTCTTGTAGCGTAGCCCCATCAGGATCAGGTCAGCGCCCCATTCGACCGCCTCGTCGACGATGGCGGCGCCCGCGGCTCGCGCCTGCACCACGCCGGTTCGAGTCGCGATCTCGTGCTCGGTGAGGAAGGTTTCCGCTCGCCCGAGCACCTCGTCGGCGAACGCGACTGCCTCAGGATTCTCCGCGTCGAGCTCCTGATCGAAGGGAACCTCGATGACATGCAGCAGCGAGACCTCCCCCGCGGTGCCGGCCTCGAGCAGCGTGGAGAGCCGGAGAGCCGCGTCGTCAGCCTCGTTACCGGCGAGCGGCACGAGGATGCGCTGATAGGCGAGGAGTGGCGCTTTCTTGTCGGCGTGGCGCCGGAAGACCATCGATCGCTATCCTACGCCGCGCTACCTGGCCGGCACGTTGATCGTGGCGGCAACGATGAACTCGCCGCTCGTCGTGTCCTCCGCACGCGCGGCCAACGATCCGACCGGCAGGCTGGCGCGGTCGATCGTGGCACAGGTCCCGGGGTAGCTGATCTGATCCGATCCCGGGGCGCCGCTTCGGGGCCGAGTTTCGCGCGCACGCACCGTCAGCGATCCTGAGCTCAGCGCCGCCGATAGCAGGGTCACCGTCCACGGGCCGGTTCGCTCCCCGAGGTAGAGGCACACGAGCGCCTGCCGGCTGAAGTCGATCCCCGATGGCAGCTGCGCCAGGAGTCGCCCAGCACCATCGGCGTCGAACGCCACGCCAAGCTCGGCGTTCAAACGCTTGGCGGGCTCCGCGGCGAGCGCGGCGAACACGATTGCAGGCAGTACCGACGACGAGGCGGAGGGGGTCGCGGTCTCGGTCGATCTGACCCGCGGGCTGCCGGATGCGGTGGCGCCCGGCGAGGCGCAAGCGGTAAGCATGGTCCCCAGTCCCAGCGACGCCGACAGTACCGCCCTGCCTGCAAGCCCCAGTCGGCTCATCGCCCCCACGTGAGCCGCTCGATGAGTCGCTCGGGGAGCCGCACCTCACGCATGAGACGCTGTGTCCGGCCGATGTCGTAGTCGACGCGGCGAAACTCTGCGATCGAGGCTCCGTCGTCGAGGATCGCGTAGGCGCTGGCAGGGATTCCGTCGCGTGGCTGCCCGACACTGCCAGGGTTGATGAGGGCGCGCCGGGTGTCAAGGCGAATCGGATCGCCCGGCGTGGCGGGGATCAGCTCGGCGGCGCCGTCGTCGGCCCGGAAGATGACTGGCACGTGGGTGTGGCCAAAGAGACAGAGCCATGTCGCGTAGGCGCCGAAATTTACCGCCGCGACCGCCGGCGAGACGATGTATTCCCAGACCGGATCGCGCGGCGAGCCGTGCACCGCCGTTAGCTCACCACTGACCCGTACCTCAGGCAGCGAACTCAGATACGCCCGGGCGTTCGGATCGATCGCCGTGGCCGTCCACTCGATCGCTTCGCGGGCGTCGGGATTGAAATCCATGGCGTCCACGAGCCCAACCGCCGCCCCATCGTGATTGCCCATCACGCTCCGCGCCCCCATCTCCTGGAGTACCCGGATCACCTCGTTCGGCTGCGGACCGTATCCCACGATGTCGCCCAGCACCCAGACTTCGTCGACCGATGGAAGGTCCTCGCGCACCGCTTCGAGCGCCGCGAGATTGGCGTGGATATCCGACAGGACCGCGATGCGCATGGGCCGAACGAGTATACCGATGGCCCTGGCCCCGGCCAGCGCCCGGGACGACGCTTCAGGCAAGCGGCCGGCGAGCGGGTTCACCGGGCCGTCGTGGGTAGCGCTCGGGCGTTGGCCCGTCCTTCGAAATGCGCACCAGGGTGCGGCCGCCGAGGGCCTTGGGGCCAGCCGACAGGATCGACAGCGTCCCGCCTCCGAGGAGGCTGGCCGCAGCCTGGCCATCCCGTACCTCCGGATCCTCGGGACGGAGAGGCCCTTTCCAGGCGAGGAGCGTCGCCCCGACAACGAGCAGCGGCAGGGCCAGCTCCACCAGCACGGGCAGTGGAGCACAGGCGCGCGCCGTCGCGAGGGCGAACTGCCCGCGAAACCGAGGGTCGCGACCGACAGCCTCGGCGCGCTCGGGCACGATCGTGACATTCGCCAGGCCGAGCTCCGTCGTGAAGTCGCGCAGTGCAGATGCCTTGCGTCGTACCGATTCGACGAGCGTCCAATGCACCCCTGGCCGGGCGATTGCCAGGGGGAGCGCCGGGACTCCGCCACCGGACCCGAGGTCGACGGCCTGAGGCGGCGCCAACTCGTCGATGTACGGGAGCGCGACGAGCGCGTCGAGCAGGTGCAGGATGCCCACGGACTCGGGATCCAGGATGCGCGTCAGGTTGAGCCGATCGTTGGCCCCCAGCAGCAGGCGGACGTAGTGCTCGAGCCCCGAGAGGGCGGAGGTTGGCAGTGCGGCAGCGAGGCGCGGGTCGCCAGCCAGCTCCTGCTCCAGTGACCGGCGCGCGACCTGAGCTGCGGCGCGCGGGTCGCCGCTCGCAGCACGCATCGCCTCGGCAGCGCTGGTCGGCTCCATGAAAGATGCTCCCGCTGGTGGCCGTTCAGTCTTCCCGGGCACGGTCGATGGGTATGGCCGGCTTTCGCATCGGCCTCGATCCGCACCCGGTTACCGTACTTGGCCGCCAGGGAAGCAGGACATTCAGTGTGGCAGGCTCGGACGGTGGATAACAATCCGCTTTTCCACGATCTGGTGCACACCCGACGAGTTTGTGGATAAGTGGCCCGTCTATACTCGCAACCGATGACGTCGGTGCCCCTCCGGGCAGGTACGATCGAGGCCTCGTGGCGGCCCTGACCCCCGCCCGGGCACCTCGCTTCGCCCACGCAAGCGAGGCCGAACTGGCTCGAATCCTCGATTTCTACCAGGTCCAATGGCGCTACGAACCCGACGTTTTCCCCATCTCCTGGAACTCCAACGGCGCGGTCGTCGAATCTTTCGCGCCGGACTTCTACCTGCCCGAGATCGATATCTACCTCGAGCTGACGACCCTGAAGCAGACGCTGGTTCGCAGGAAGAACCGCAAGCTGCGCTGGCTCCGCCTCCTCTACCCGGAGATCAGGATCAAGCTCCTCTACGCACGTGACTTTCGCGCCCTGATGGTCAAGTACGGCAGGCTCGAGTTCCTCAGCCAGGTCGTCGAAGAGAACACGCAGCTGGGTGGCAACGGGGCGGTCGCGTGACGGTCCACGACGATGTCTCCGAGGTGCTCCTCACCGAGGAGCAGGTCCAGACCCGAGTCCGAGCGCTGGGGGCGCAACTGAGCGCCGACTATGCCGGCCGGTCACCGGTGCTCGTCTCCGTCCTAAAAGGGTCGATCGTCTTTCTCGCTGACCTGGTGCGGGCGATGGACGTGCCCCTCTCGGTGGACCTGATGGAAGTCAGCAGCTACGGGTCGGGAACAGAGACAACTGGCCAGGTTCGCATCCTGAAGGATCTCTCCGGTCCGATCGAGGGGCGTGACGTGGTAGTCGTCGAGGACATCATCGACACAGGGTTGACGCTCAACTATCTGCTTCGCTACCTCACCGAGCGGAGCCCCGCCTCGATCCGGGTCTGCTGCCTGCTCGACAAGCCGGCCCGCCGGCTGGCGGAGATCGAGATCGACTATCGCGGCTTCAGCATCCCGGACCGCTTCGTGGTCGGCTATGGGCTCGACTTCAACGAGCGGTACCGGAACCTGCCCTACATCGGCGTCCTGCGGCCATCGGTCTACGGCGGCACCGATCCGGTGGCCTGATCGGTGCCCGAGCGCTCCGGCCGCTTCCGCTTCTTTGTCCTCGTGGGCAGCCTGCTGATGATCGCCTCCGGCTTCCTGCCGTGGTGGCACGTCGGTGGCGAGACGGTGAGCGGCGTGCGTACCCCCGCGGCGCTTGGGCTGGGACTCGAGGGTGGCGGCCTGGTCATCTACGGAGCGGCCCTCGCTGCCCTCGTCTTCCTGGATGTCGGCTACATCCGCGGCCGATGGGGCTTCCTGCTTGATGCGCCCGGCGTCTACCTGGTGCTCGGCCTGGCGGCCGCCGCGGCACTGCTCTTTCGGGGCTGGGAGCTCTGGTCAGTGGGATACCTCCCGTTCCCGCAGCATTCGCCCGGACTGGCAGTCGCGGCCGTAGGGATCGCAACCGAGCTCTACGGCGCGGGGAGCGGATTCGGGACGCGCCGGTATGGGTAGGGCCGCGGCGGCCTAGCGGACGGGCGGCAGGATCAGTGGGCTGATGAAGAGCCAGCCCAGGACCACCGCCAGCAGGAGCCCCGCCAGGATCAGGATCGGGCGCAGGTCGGGGCGGTAATCGCGCGGCTGCCGCGGTCTTCGCGGCGCGGTCGGAGGTGGGACAGGGGGCTCCGACATGGTCAGCCTGGCTCGGGCGGCATCGTCACCAGGACGAGCTCCTCCCGCCCAGTCGGGAGCGTGCGGGTGTAGAGCAGATGCGTCCTGTCGCTCGTAGCGGCTCCCGATCCATCCGGACCACTGGATCCCGGGACGAGCAGGATCGGCGGTTGGGATCCCACCACTCGCTGGGGTGCCCCGGGGCCGCTTGGCAGGAACACCCCAATCCCGGTCCCGAGCGAAATGAGGCCGCTGATGCCGTTGCCGGCCGACGGTTGCCAGTCCGTCGCTTGGGGCTCGCTGCCGACGCGCCATGTGTACAGGATGCCTCCCACGTAGAACGCCGCTGATCCGTCTTTCGTCCACGCTATGGCGGTCACCGAGCTGGGCAGACCTCTCATCTCTTGGATCCGAACGGTGCTGGTGGAGGCGTCGACGAGCGTCGGCGAGCATTCAGTGGCCGATGCGGACGCTAGTCGACAGACCAGGAGCCGGCCGCCGTCATCGTCGATCGAGATGAAGGTCGTGTCGACCCGGATGGCAAGGTCGCGCACCTTGAAGGTGTCGCGGTCGACCAGGCGAAGGGTCCCACGTCGGGACCACGGTCCGACACGCGCGAGGTCGCCCACGAAGGCCAGGATCCTCCCGTCACCACTCCAGGCAAGCGGCCATCCCGGAATCGGCTTGCTGAATTGCCCGCTTTGCCAGATCACGAATGCGGGTGGTGAGCTGGCGGTGACCACCGCGACACTGCCTGCACCCAGGACAATGTCTCCCGCTGCGCTTCCGAGCAGCTTGTCGTCCTGGCCCCGCGCGGAGTGGAGCCACACCGGAGCCGCTTCGCCGGGAAAGCTGTATGTGGCGGCGATGAGGTGGTCATCGTCGGCCCAACCGGCGAGGCTAACCCAGCCCGCAGGCGAGCCCGAAATAGTGCGCAGCAGCGCGCCGCTCCGCTCGAAGACCTGAAGGACGGGTGCGCCCGTCGCAGTGAAGCCCTTGACGGCAACCTTGCTCTCATCGGGTGACCAGCCCAGGACGCGTATTCCTTGCCACCTCTGGCCCATGACCTTCTCCGCCCAACCAGCCTGCGGAACCAGCTTTCCTGGCAACCCCCGTGAGACTGGGCTGTCGAAGGTTCCCCCAGATGGAGCCGATGAGCCGATCGGCCCGGCGATTTCGGTCGTCGGTCGCACAAGCAACGCGGCGATCACGATCGCCGCGAGGAACACGACGCCAATCGAGGCCGGCAGAGCGGGCCCCGCGGTGGAGAGGGCGAGCTCGAGCCGGCCCGGTTGCCGCTGCTCGACGAGATAAGCGACGCGCGCCTTCAACGTCTCCGGCGTCCGTATCGGCGCAAGGCCCCGCACGATTGCAGGGAGATCCTTATCGAACCGATCCTCGCTATTACCGAGCGTCGCCGCTCCGTACGCCAGCCGCAGCTGGCTGGTGAGCTCATCCATTGCCGCCAGAACGGTTGAATCGGGCTTGCCGAGGCGCTCTGCGATCTGCGCATCCGTCAGGTCGCTCATGGCGCGCAATGCCAGGAGCGTGCGCCGCTCAGGCGAAAGCCGAGCGATCTCGCGCAGCAGAGCCTCGCGCGCGGCCGCCTGCGGGAACCGATCCGGGCCGAAATCGCGGTTCGGCTTGGCAAGATCCGGTTCGACCCAGCGATACCGGCGCCATCGGTCTCGACAGGCAGCGATCAGGGTGCTATCGAACCAGGCCCCGGCGTCAGCGCCGTGTGGCAGGCTCCGTGCCCGGCGCCACGCTTCGGCGACGGCCGCAACAGTTGCTTCCTCGGCCTCATCGCGGTCGTGCAGGATCACCGTCGCCAGGCGATAGCTCGCGTCCAGACCCTGGCGGAGAACGATGGCCAGTTCGTCCGGCGCCAGGCTATTCATGGGGTCGAGTCCACAGCCGTAGCCTGCGCGGGGCCACGTTATCGGTCAAGCCGTTGGTCGTCGGCTCATTCACATGTCCGGGTAGCCGCTTGGCGGCTAAATCTCGCCCAGGTACGCCTGCCGCACTTGCTCGTTGGCGGCCAGGGCGGCTGCCGAGTCGGCGAGGATGATCGTGCCAGTCTGGAGCACATAGCCGCGGTGCGCGACCTTCAGGGCTTGGAGGGCGTTCTGCTCGACCAGCAGGATGGTCATTCCAAGCCGGTTGATCTCCTGGATGATGGAGAAGATCTGCTGGACGAGGATCGGCGAGAGGCCAAGCGAGGGCTCATCGAGGAGGAGGAGCTTGGGCCGGCACATCAGTGCACGACCGATGGCGAGCATCTGCTGCTCGCCCCCCGACAGGCTGCCACCCCGCTGATGCCGGCGCTCGGCGAGGCGCGGGAAGAGCTCGAAGACGCGGGCCGTGTCCTCCCTGATTTCGTGGCGCGAGCGGGTGTAGCCGCCCATCTGAAGGTTCTCCTGGACCGTCAGGCGGCTGAAGATCCGCCGTCCCTCGGGCGCATGACCAATCCCGCGGGTGACGAGCTTGTGGGCCTCGACCCTGGTCGTCTCTTCGCCGCCGAAGAAAACCCTTCCGTTCCGTGCCCGGACGAGGCCTGAGATCGTCTTGAGCGTCGTCGTCTTCCCCGCTCCGTTGGCCCCGATCAGGGTCACGATCTCCGCTTCGTTGACGGATAGGCTGACGCCGCGCAGCGCCTGGATCCGCCCATAGAACGCATCCACCTCCTCGAGCCGGAGGAGTTCGCGCTCGCCAGTAGCCGTCTCCGGACTGGGCGCGTCGACCAGTGGTGCGGTCATGCCGCCGGAGTCCCGAGATATGCCTCGATGACCTTGGGGTTGCGCCGAACCTCATCCGGGGTCCCCTCCGCGATCTGCTCGCCGTGGTCCAGGACGGTGATCCGATCACTGATCCCCATCACGACTCGCATGTCGTGCTCGATGAGCAGAACGGTCAGTCCGAGTTCCTCGCGCAGCTTTCCGAGGAGGGCGGTCATCTCGCTTGTCTCGCGCGGATTCATCCCCGCGGTCGGCTCGTCGAGCAGGAGGAGTGAGGGCTCGCAGGCGAGCGCGCGAGCCAGCTCGAGGCGACGCTGATCGCCGTACGGGAGATTGCGAGCGAGCTGATTGTGCTGTCCGCGAAGGCCAACCAGATCCATGAAATGGCGCGCTCGCTCGGCGGCCTCCTTCTCTTCGCGGCTGTGCGCTTTAGTGCTGAGCAGGGCATCGAGCGGCGTGGACCGCAGCTTGAGATGCATCCCGACGAGAACGTTTTCCAGTGCGCTCATGTTCTGAAAGAGTCGGATGTTCTGGAAGGTGCGGCCGACGCCGGCCCGCACGACGTCATTGGGGCGCGTGCTGCGGAAGATGCCCAAACGCCGGATGAAGTGCTCGTACCGCAGCGGCCGCGCCATGGCGGTGGGCAGGATCAGGGTTGCGGCCAGCAGGGCGAGGAGGCTCCAGATCGCGATCACCTGGACGTTGCCGTTCGCGACGAAGATCCCGAGGGCGAGGATGACCAGCGAGGGCGCAAACCAGATCACGGGCTCGAGCCACGGGCGTCGCGGGGGCGCGATCATCGGCTCCCCGCCGATGTCGATCTCGCCCTCGGTTGGGGGCGTGATTCCGGCAACGACATTGAAGAAGGTGGTCTTCCCGGCACCGTTCGGCCCGATCAGGCTGACGATCGCGCCGCGGGGGATGGTGAACTCCAGCTTGCGGAGCGCCATCAGTCCACCGAAGCGCTTGGTCACCGAGCGGGCGACGAGCAGTGCCCCGTCCGCACCCTTCGCTGAGCCGCCTGCGGAGCGCAGGCTGGCATCGGCATTGGTCATCTCAACCCCACGACCGCTCACCCCAGCGGCTCCGCCGACTCGGCAGGGCTGAACAGCTCCTCGTCGCCCGTGGTGGTGTGCAGCTCCTGGCGACGACGGGTGCTCGGGAAGAGGCCCTCGGGCCGCAGCAGCATCATCGCCACCAAGGCGATCCCGAACAGCAGGAACTGGTAGTCGAGGAAGTTGATGCTGCTCAAGATCGGGATGTTGAGCGGCTCGAAGAAGATGGTGAGCTGCTTGAGGAAGACGCTCTGAATGATGAAGACGATGAAGGCTCCGGCGGCAACGCCCCAGATGTTGCCCATCCCTCCCAGGACGACCATGGCCAGCACCGTGAACGAGACGGTGAAGCCAAACTGGTCGGGGCTGACGAAGATCAGACGTGAGGCGGCAAAGACGCCGGCAAAGCCCGAGGTCGTTGCCCCCAGCGCGAAGGCGAGGAGCTTCGTGGTGATCGTGTTGATGCCGCTGCTGGCGGCGGCGAGCTCATCTTCGCGGATCGCCATCCAGGCTCGCCCGAGTCGTGATTCCTGCAATCGATACAGGAGGATGAGCACCAGCGACAGGATCACGACCATCGTGACGTAGTAGGGGATGGGATTCGCAGCGCCAAAGACGATTCCCGGCAGCGAAGGCCGGTCCACGCCGGCGATGCCGTTGGTCCCGTTCGTCAGCTCGTCGGAGTTCGTGAAGAAGACGGGCACGATCTCGCCGAACCCGAGGGTCACGATGGCCAGGTAGTCGCCCCGCAGGCGAAGGGTCGGCGCGCCAAGCGCGATTCCAAACAGGGCGGCCACGATGGCGCCCAGGATCAGCATCGGCCAGAAGGGAACGTGAATGTTGTAGAACGAGGATGCAAGCAGGCCGTACGTGTACGCGCCAATGGCAAAGAAGGCGGCATAACCAAGGTCCAGCAGGCCGGCGAGTCCGACGACCACGTTGAGGCCCAGCGCCAGCAGGACGAAGATCCCCGCTCCATTGAAGTTGTCGATCCATACGCCCTGTGTATCGAAGCCCGAGAGGGGTGGGAGTAGGACAATAAGAGGCAGCGCCAGCGCCGCCAGGACCATCCCGACGACGACCGAAGTCGAGCGGTGGCGCGCGAAGAAGTCGGCGTTGCGCTGCAGGCGTTGTCGGATTCCGCCTAACGATGGAGGAGCAGAGCGAGTGGTCACGCTCGCTCCCCCAGCGGCTGCCCGAGGAGGCCGGACGGGCGGAAGACGAGGACCACGATGAGTACGCCGAAGACGATCGCGGTCTGCCATCTGGCCAGGCCGGTGACGACCGACGCAACCTCGACGAACCCGATCAGGAAGCCTCCGAGTGCTGCACCGGTGGTATTTCCGATGCCGCCCAGCACGGCCGCGGTGAACGCCTTCAGGCCCGTGTCGAAGCCCAGGTTGAAGACGATGCTGCCCTTGTACAGACCGTAGACCAGACCGGCCGCCCCGGCGAGGGCGGAGCCAATGAAGAAGGTAACGGCGATAGTCAGGTTGATGTCGACCCCCATCAGCTGCGCCGCTTCACGATCCTGGGCCGTTGAGCGCATGGCCCGACCCAGCCGAGTAGCGCCGACGAAGAGTTGCAGCCCGATCATAAGGCCGAGCGCCACGAAGACGATCAGCGGGTTAAGCCAGGCCACCGATGCGCCAAAGAGTTCGAAGCGGTTCGAGAGGCTGAACAGCTGCGGGCTGGGAACCGGTGAGTTGCTGATCAGCACCTGGACGACGTTCTGAATGATGAAGCTGACCCCGATGGCGGTGATCAGTGGGGCGAGGCGCGGCGCGTTGCGAAGGGGCCGGTACGCGAAGCGCTCGATGGTGACCCCAATCAGGCCGAGGATCACCATCGTCACCACCAGCGTGATCAAGAGCGCGGCCACGAGCCAAGGGATGCTGGTCACCGGCCCGTTGAAACCGAAGACGTTGGTAAAGATCAGATACGGGACGAAGGCCCCGACCATGAAGACGTCGCCATGGGCGAAGTTGATGAGTTCGATGATCCCGTAGACCATCGTGTAACCGAGGGCGATGAGGGCGTAGATCGCGCCGATGGTGAGTGCGGTGAAGTACTGCGAGGTCCCGACCGAGAGGATCGCGGATGGGTCCTTGTTCTCGGTCCCCAGCCAGACCAAGCCCAGCATCACGAGCCAGCCGATCAGCAGTGCAGCCACGCCGATCGCGAAGAGGCGGAGAAGACGAGGAGCCACGGCGCTTGGCGTTCCTCCGGCGTCGAATGGCGGTGAGGTGAAGGGAAGGGGCTGGAGGATCGCCCTCCAGCCCCTGCCGGCAGTTAGGGGATCAGGTCCCCTCGAACGCTTGCTGCTTGATGAAGGTCCAGCCGCCCTTCCCGCCTTCGGCGCTGGGGTCGACCTTGTAGAACGAGATGTAGGCCTGCTTGATATCACCATTCGCGGTGAAGTTGATCTCGCCGATCTCGGTGGTGTACTTGTGGGACGGATCGAAGATGTAGGCGCGTACCGCCTCGCGCAGGGCGGCCATGTTGTTGGCCTTGGCTGCTGAGTCGGCGATCGCCTTGAGGATGACCTGGGTGCAGACATAGCCCAGGGCGCTGTAGGCACCCGGATCCTTGCCGAACTTGGACTTGTAGCGCGAGGCGAAGGTGCTGCCGCCCGGCAGGTCATGGACGCCGGCCACGGTGCCGTACACGTCGTGGGAGTTCTCCACGCCGGCAAGGGTGATGAATGCGCCCTGCGAGCCGCCGGTGCCGAGGTCGGCGATGCCGTCCGGCCCTGTGTACGGAACGTCCAGCCCGGCCTGGACCATCTGCTTGCGGGCAAGGCCGCCGCCGGTAACCTGGGTGCCGCCGAAGTAGACTACGTCGGGCTTCAGTGCCGCGGCCGCTGTGAACAGGGCGGTGTAGTCGACCGATGCCGAGTACTTCTGCCCGTCACGCTTCACGACCGTGCCACCGAGGTCCTTGAACTTTGCCTCGAAGGTGTCCGCGACGCCCTTTCCGAAGGCCTCGGTGTCATCGACGATGTAGACCTTCGTCAGGCGCAGCGTGTTGTAGTCGAAGTCCGCCATGGCCGGGCCCTGGATGTCATCCGGGGTGGCGAGACGGAAGTAGTTCCGCTTGGTCGGGTTCTTCGGGCGATAGACCTCTGAGCCGGTCTTCGTCAGGTCGACGCCGGTGTTCGCGGGGCTGCACTGGGCAAGGCCGGCTTCGTTGGTGACCGGGATCTGAGCGCGGGCCACATTAGAGTTGAATGGGCCAACCATTCCGACCACGGCGTCATCCGCGACGATCGTCTTAGCATTCGTGGCGCCCGTGTCCGGATCGTGTACGCCGTTCTTGGCGTCGTCGGTGACTTTGCTGGTGACGATGTAGCCGCCGACGCCACCCTTGGCATTGGCCTCTTCAAGTGCTAGCTCGACGCCGTTGAGCGTAGGCTGGCCGTTGGCCACCTCGTTGCCCGAAAGTGGGAAGTCGACGCCGATCTTCAACTGTCCCTTG
>JALYLE010000095.1 GCA_030774375.1 Chloroflexota bacterium
CCGGTCTCGCTGCCGGTGAGGTGGGAGGTCCCGGTATCAAACGCCGCGTCCACCCCTCGCGTACGGGCGGGAGTGGTAGCCGCATCGTTCATCTCGTAGCGGGACGGCGGTGCGTCGGCGGCAAGCCGGGCGATCTCGGAGTCGGTGAGCTCGTACCCGTAGCGGATGGCGGCGAGGTTCTCATCGCGGAACCGTTGCGGGAGAGATTCGCGGATCGAGCGCTCGTCGTACTCGATGCGCGCCAGATTCATGAGGCGCCCCAGCGCGATCATGTTGCCGAAGAGCTCCTTGCCGAATCGCTGACTACCGAGCGTCGCGAACGGGATTTGCTCATCGGTTGGGCCCGCGAGGCCAAGGTCGGTGACCACCTTGCGCCCGGAAATGCGCAGGTGGCCCTGATTCGCCAGCTTGAGCATGATGTCGGCGTCCTCGACGACCGGATTGGCGATCGGAACGTCGTCGAAAATGACGAAGGCGTCCGACATGCTGCCGCGCACGCTCGAGTCGTAGTCGAAGAGGACGGTGACGTGCTTTCCCATGTGGGCCAGCAGGTTGCCAAGCACCCCGGCGATCAATCGCACGCCCTGGCCACCGACGCCGTCGAGCGCGATCGAGGTTGGCATCGTCAGGCCAACGCCTCGGGATCGATCCCCGCCTCTCGGAGAGCATCGGGGAGGCTGATCTCACCCTTGGCCACCCGCAGCTTGACGGCGGGAGCCAACTGCTGCATGAGCGCCAGCTTCTTCTGGCTCTCGGCTCGCCGTCGGGCTTTCTCCTCATCGCTGGCCGGAGATTTGGCCGTCACCGTCGGAGCCGATGTCGGAGCATCAGGCGCTGTCGTGCCGGAAGCGACTGTGGAGGCAGACGAGGGCGCCTTGGTCTCGGCGGCGCCATCGGCGTGGCCATTGCGCGAAGGATGGCCCTGTGGGTACACGATGCCGAGCTCGAATGCCTTGAGCTCCTCCGCACCCTTTGGCGCGCGTTTGTAGGTCTTGCGGTAGAACGTGAGCATCTCGTTGGCGCTCGCGAAGCCGATCCGCCGGCCGTTGTTCTCGATGCACTGGCTGGTGATGTCGACGAACGCGAACCCGCCCCACTCGATCGCCTCGCGCATGGCGTTGCGCATGTGCTGCAGGTGGTAGACGGTCGTCTTGGCGTACATCGCATTCGGCGAGCTGCGCACGATGCCCTGCAGGTTGATGGGCGTGTTCGGGTTGCCGATAGGGCTGGTGAGGGTCTTGGTGCCGGTCGGGGTGGTGGGCCCGGTCTGCCCCCCGGTGAGGCCGTAGATCTCGTTGTTGTTGCACAGGACCGTGACCGGCGCATTGCGTCGGATGGCATGCACCAGGTGGTTGCCACCGATGCTCGCCGTGTCCCCGTCGCCGGCCACCACGATGACATTGAGCTCAGGGCGGACCGTCTTGATCGCCTCCGCGATGGGCAGGGTGCGGCCGTGGAGCGTGTACACGCTCTCGTGGTTCATGTACGAGCCCATCCGCCCGGTGCAGCCGATGCCGGTCACGATCACCGTGTTTCGCTCGTCGAGGCCCATCTCGTCCAGCACGATCGCCAGCTGCATCATGATCGTGCCGATCCCGCAACCGGGGCACCAGATGGTGGGGAAGAGCTCAACCTTGAGGTGCTTCTTGTAGCCGAGCTCGGCCATCGTCAGCTCAGGCATGCGCATCCACCCTTGGCGTGGCCGTCGCCGGAGGCTGCGGTCCGAAGTTGCCAAATCGCAGCCTGGTTCGCGTTAGGCAGGTTCTGGTCAACGATTGATCGCCAATTGGCGGGGGCGCAAGCGTGGCCGGCTGCCACTGTCAGCCGCGGAGGGCCCGCTGACTTGGCTAACGCTAATGACGTTGCAATTTGGCGGGTAAATGGCCCCCATCGCCTGGTAACGGCAACCTCGTTGCTATGCGGCAAACGCTGCGAGGCAAGGCGGGTCATCCGGCCACCTCCAGGGGTGACGGTCCCACGCGCTCCGCGGCCGCCGCGGGAATGGGCGGTTCGGACGGCCCGCCGCCCAGGACCCGCTCAACGCCGTCGCGCACGACCTCGATGCTGATGCGTCCGCCCAACAGCGGCACCCGCTTCACCTCGCGCCGGATCGCGAGCTCCACCATATCGGCGTACTGGCCGTCGTTGGCCTCGATCACCACAACCTCGCGATGGTTGGCACTGATCTCACGCAGCTCGTCGTCGAGGGTGGGGTGGATGCGGATCGGGCGGAAGAGCGCGTAATCCTCGGACAGCGGAGACGCCACCCGGCTGACGATCCCATAGCAAACGATCAGGACCTCCGCCTCGCGTTTCCAGCCGTATTCGTACAGTGGGTAGCGCTTCGCGACCTCAACATGGCGATGCTTGGCGTCGTAGTACTGGCGCAGGTACTCGTCGGCGTCCGCAGTCGCAGGTTCCCCCGCGGATGGCCCGGACTCGTACATCAGCACCCCTGCGAAGAATCGGGGGCTGCCCGCCTCGTGCTGCGCCAGCGGCGGCAGGCTGCGGGGAACCACCTCCACGGACGAGACCAGCTCGTCGAGGTCGACCACCTCGTTGAGGTGGGCCACGAACGTGTCGGAGAGGAGGACGACCGGGGAACGCGACTCCTCCGCGGCGTTGAAGGCCTGGACCGTGACGCGGAAGGATTCTTCGACCCCGTTCGGGTAGAAGGCGAGCGGGGTGTAGTCACCGCTGCTCCCCCATTTCACCTGCATGATGTCGCCCTGCCCGGGCATGGTCGGCATGCCGGTCGCCGGGCCGACGCGCTGCACGTCCACGAACACCGATGGAACTCCAACCTTCTGGGCATACCCGATCGCTTCCTGCATGAGGCTGAACCCAGGCCCCGAGGTGGCGGAGAAGGCCTTGGCGCCCGCCAGGCTGGCGCCGATCACGGCATTCGCGGACGCAATCTCGTCCTCGGCCTGCAGGAAGTTGAACTCGCGGTGATGGGCCGCAGCATAGGCCGACGCAATATTGAGGATCTCGGTCGACGGGCTGATCGGGTATCCGGCGTAATAGGTGGCCCCGGCCGCGATGGCGCCCCGGAAGACAGCCTCGTTCCCCTGGATCAGCTTGCGCATGGGTCAGTCCGGCCCCGTCAGTCGGACGAGGCGGCAGCCTCGGCCTTTCCCTCAGAGGCGCGGGCTGCGTACACCGCGACTGCTGCGGGAATCATCTCGATCGCCAGATCCGGGCAGTAGCGCTCGCAGAGCCCGCACAGGATGCAGTTGTCCTCCTCGAGGATGGCGTCGTTGCGGAGCACGAGGGTGTTCTTGGGGCAGATCTCGACGCAGATGTCGCAGCGCTTGCAGAAGACCGGGTTCCAGCTGATGTTTTCGTAGTCGATCCAGCGGATCCCATCTTGATGATCGGTCGAGATCCCCGTCCCGAAGCCCAGGGCGTCTGGTAGTGCTCGTGTCATGGGAGCGCGATTGTAGACCGATGCATGCGACGAGGCCGCGGCGCAGGGCCGCGGCCTCGGCGATCTCCGATGGGTTCAGCCCAGCTGGCCGCGGATCGCGCCTCCTGGGAAGGAGGGGAGGCTGTGCACGTTCACGTAGTACAGCTGAGGGTTGGCCACGATGGCGTCGATGAGCCCGCTCAGATCGGGGCTGGTCATGCAGTTCTGGGTGATGCCGGTGCCGCCGAAGGTCTGGTCCATGATCAGCGGGAGCAGGACACCTGCCGCTTGGTCCGCCGTTGCCGGCCCGTGGATGTGCGCCGCGAAGACGGTGCCATCTACCCGATTCCAGCTCAAGACCCAGCAGATCCGGTCATTGGCGGGCTCGGTCATGATCACGACGTGACCGATGGCGTCGGCGTCACCCGGTCCGGGCACCTCCGCATCGCCGGTGAGGACTGCCTGAAAGACGTGTACCGGCCGCGCCAGCACGGTTCCGGCGGTCATGCTGATCAGCAAGGCCGATGCGGCGATCGTTGCAACGAGCGTTCTGCGGATCATGTGTGGCTCCTCTTCTGCTCCTGGGCGAGCTGACGCGCGGGGCCGCGACGCGCCTTTCATAGATCGTACGCGAGCGGTTGCAACACGCATCAAGCGGCAGCTCGGGGCGACGGCCACTTCATCGGTCCTTCACGCGCCGGTCATACTCTGAGTGTCCAGATGGCAACCGTCCTGCTCGTCGACGACGACCCCAAGATCCGCGACCTGCTGCGCCTCTACGTGGAGCGCGAGGGCCACCGGACCCTCTTCGCTGCGGACGGCGAGTCGGCGCTGAGCACAGCGTTGCGCGCACGGCCGGACATCATCCTGCTCGACGTCATGCTGCCGGGGCTCGACGGCTTCGAGGTCGCCCGTCGGATCCGCGAGGCGAGCGACGTGCCGATCCTGCTCCTCACCGCCCGGAGCGGCGACTCGGACAAGGTCGTTGGCCTCGACCTCGGTGCGGACGACTACGTCGTCAAGCCCTTCTCCCCGCGAGAGCTGATGGCCCGCGTCCGGGCGCTCCTCCGCCGGCGCCGGCTGGATACCGACAGCGATGAACCGATCCTGATCAGCGGCCCACTGGAGCTCGATCCCAATGCCGTCGAGGCACGGCTCGACGGCCAGCCGCTCGACCTTACTCCCTTCGAGTTCCGGCTCCTCGCCGGCCTCATGCGCCGCCCGGGGCGCGTCTTCACCCGCGATGACCTGATCGACGCGATCCACGGCGACGACGACCCGGGCATCATCGATCGAACCATCGACGTGCACCTGGGCCGGCTGCGTCGCAAGCTCAGCGACGACCCCAACGATCCGCGCTTCATCGCCACCGTCCGCACCGTGGGCTACAAGTTCGTGGCCCCCGTCGAGAAGCGGGACCCTGCCGCCAGCCCTGCCTGATCGGCCGCACCGACCGATGCCCACGCTGCGCCTGCGCCTGATCGGTCTCTTCGTCGCGCTCGCCCTGGCGGTTGCCGGCGTCATGATCCTGGCTGTCGATCGCTTCAGCTCCGAGCAGATCATGAAGATGGCGATCGCCAGTGGCTCGTCGCCGACGGAGGCACAGGCGATGTTCGACGCCTATGTGGCCCGCATCCTGTTCATCGGTGCCGGGGCCGGCGTGGTGCTCGGTGCGCTCGCCGCGTGGTGGCTGCTGCGTCGCATCCTGATGCCGCTCGAACGGCTCGCCGATGCGACCCGGGCGATCGCCTCCGGCGACCTGGCGGCGCGCGTCCCCGACCCACCCGACCCCGAGCTGCGCGGCCTCGCGGATGCCTTCAACCAGATGGCCGCCACCCTGGAGCGTGTCGAGCAGCTGCGGCGCGCGCTGGTCGAGGACGTGGCGCACGAACTGCGGACCCCGCTCACTAGCCTGCAGGGCTACACCGAGGCACTCGCCGACGGCGTGATCGAGCCGACGCCGGAGATGCTGCGTACCGTGCACGAGGAGATCGTGCGGTTAACCCACCTCGTTGAGGAGCTCGACAAGCTCGCGCGTGGGGCAGGTGGCGAGCGAGCGCAGGCGCACGCCGAGGTCGACCTCGCGGGCGTTGTGCACCGCGCGGTGGCAATCGCCTCACCGGAGCTGGCCAGTCGCCGGATCACGGTGCGAATCGAAGACGCAGCATCGCTGCCGCATCTGTTCGCCGAACCGGACGCCATCGGTCAGGTCGTGACCAACCTGATGCAGAACGCGGCGCGCTATACCAACGATGGCGGCGAGGTGATCGTCCGGCTGCGGGCCGAGGCGGGCTGGGTGCGCTGCTCCATCCAGAACACCGGCGCCGCCATCCCGCCCGAGGAGCTTCCCTACATCTGGGAGCGGCTATACCGGGTGGACCGGTCGCGAGCGCGGGCCACCGGGGGCTCCGGAATCGGACTGGCGATCGTGCGACAGATCATCGAGGCCCACGGCGGACAGGTCGGCGCCTCCTCCAGCGAGGGGCGGACCGAGATCTGGTTCCGGCTGCCGGTAATCCAGGCGTAGGCGCCGGGCAAGGCCCGGTGCGGCCTGTGCTCCGGCCGAAGCCAAAGCCCCCTCATCGGATTTGCCGGAGATCGTGCGCCAGGCTCGCCTGAGCTAGCGCCGAAAGACGACGCGCCAGGCGACGAACCCGATCGACCCCAGCAGGAGGAAGAGGAGGCCCGCCAGGATCGCCGTCGGATCGATCCCAAACCAGCTGCTGGCGAGCTGCGTGCCGGCGCTCGGTTCCGCCGACGGCGTCGTCGTTGCGACTGGGGTCGGGGTCGCGGTCGGGCTCGGCGTCGCGGTCGGGCTGGCCGTCGGGCTCGGCGTCGCGGTCGGAATCGGCTTCCCGGTCTTGGGATCGACCATCGTGAAGTGGGTCCACAGGTACTCGCGGATGGTCAGCCCGGAGGCGTGGACCTTCGCGGCGAGCTCCCGCCCAAGGTAACGGTAGTGCCACGGCTCGTAATGGAAGCACGCGGCGTCCGACCAGAGAGCGCCTCCCTTGCCCTTCGGGTAGCTCAGGACCCACCCGTACTTCCAGGCGTTATTGGCCATCCACCGTCCTGCCGGCGTCGTCCCCCAGTCGGCCAGCGGCAGCGGGCTGCCGCCACCGGCCGTCATGAAGTCAATCGCCAGGCCGAGCTGATGCTCTGAGTGGCCCGGTCGCTGCGAGTACGTTATCGCGTCCTTGTAGCCATACGTGTTGGCGTACCCGTTGAAGATGGCGACCTGCTCCTGGTAGCTTCGGTAGGGGCTCC
Organism: Chloroflexota bacterium; assembly: GCA_030774375.1. The sequence goes on from JALYLE010000095.1 coordinate 6,677, forward strand.
AGACGCCGATCGGCGTGCCGGCCTTGGCCGCGGCCTTGGCCATCGCCCGCAGGTCCTCGATCGCCACCTTGCGGATGTACCCGCCGCCCGCAATGCCCGCCTCCCTCACCGACACGAGATCGGGTGGCTTGTAGTCCTTCCCGACGGTCAGGAGCCAGTCCACGAGCGTGGTGCTCCAGCTGTCGTAATTCCGGGGGACCGTCGGGATATCGGCGAGGCGGCATGTTGGGAGCGGCCCGATGGCTGCGACAGGTGGCGCAGCTGCCGGGACGGCGAGAAGCGCTGCACCGAGCATGAGCCCGACGGCGAGCGCACGACGTTCGCGCAGCGTATGCGAGGCACGACGTTCGTCCGCGCGCGGGCGGCGAACCGGTCGGCGCCAAGCGGCGCCGGGAGCAACGGAACCGTCGTCGAGTGTGTTCATGACTGCCACCCGGTGGCTACGATAGCGCGGTGAAGACCCCGGCGACGCTCCGAGGAGTCGCCGCAGTCGCGGTCGTGACGCTGCTCGTCGGATGCTCGAGTCCGAGCCCCAGTCCCGTGCCTTCCCGCATCGCCACCCCGACTCTCCAGCCATCTCCGACCCCCACGCCCAGCCCAACCCCCCCTGCCACCTTCCCGCTCGCAGTCGTTACTGGCA
>JALYLE010000096.1 GCA_030774375.1 Chloroflexota bacterium
GTCTGTCAGCTGGGATTGGCACTGGCATCCTGGGCTTTCACCACCATATCCGCTGATGGCCGACGACCGATTACGCTCGGAAACCGATTCTGCAGCACTTCGAGCACGCCCCATGCGGCCATCCGCGTGGTGTTGAGAGGCCACTCGACCCCCAGGTAACGGAGGCGCGTGGCTCCGTCCATCTCGATCGAATCAGGCGCGTAGCCGTGGCGATCCATCGCATCACGCAGCCGACCCTGGATGAACGCCAGGTCGGACGGCGGTATGACGCCACGGTACGCGCCGATATTGGCGTTCGTGACGAGCCGTTCGGGCGTTCCGCCGCCAGCGATCAGCTTCTGTCGAAACGATGAGGCGTCCTGCATGGCCAGCATCTCCGGCTCGAAATCCATGCCCAGGAAGCGCGAGAGAGTGATGGTCACACGTTCCGGATCTGTGACGAGATCCTCGTAACGCACGATCCGGTAGCGGTCAGCCCAACGCGCGAGGTTGCGCTCGCCCAGGGCGACCGAGTATCGCCACCGCGCCACCGCCCCGCCAGCACGCGCCCTGCCCTTCGGCCACATCCGCAGCGAAGCCTCATAGCGATCCCGTGGGTCGCGAATCATGTGGATGATCCGCGCACCCCGATAGGCACCGAGGATCTGATCCGCGTACTGCTCGATGAGGCCGGTCTGGTCGCCCCAGCGCGGCTTGCCCCGCCGCTCGGCGAAATGCTCGTGGATGAGGGCGAATAGCCGCGCGTACGTGCGTTCGCCGCCGCGAAACTCGGCGCGGAGCCTTGCCGGATCTGGATCCAGAAAGCGCGCGTGCTTGTAGCGCAGGAGCGCCATGAGGCAGTGCTCGAAATTGTCATCCCGCCGCAAGTCGCCGTATTGACCGTAGAAGTAGGACCATAGGTTCGACCCCACGATGGGGATTGCGACCTGCGAATGCGAACCGAGGATTGCGGCGAGGAGCGTCTTCCCGCTGCGGTCGGGCCCACCGATAAAGATCGGGCCATTGTCATCCACGTCGTTCATGCGTTCCGCAGGTCGACAATTGGATGCTGACCCTCGAGGATCGACCGGGCCAGCCTCACGCGAATCGTGGCCTCGGCGCGCCATCGATCGGCTGGAGTTTCACGGTAAAGGGCACCGCAGACGATCGCACGCCGCAGGCTGAGGAAGGCGAGCACATCGGGTAGCAACGTCAGCTCCCCGCGCGGGAGCTCGCGGCGCCGCCGGTACCCAGCAAGAAAGCGGCTGGCGGCGGCGGCGTCGAAACCGAGGCGGCGCTGGGCGAAGCGAGGTATAGCGGTGGCGATATCGGTCAGTTGCCAGTCGACACGCGACAGCTCGAGGTCGATGACGACGACTGGCTCCCCCGCTCGGACCAAGAGGTTGTATGGACCGTAGTCCCCGTGGATGACCGTGCGGGTGGGCTCGGCGGCCTCGAGCCGGTCATCGAGGCGGCACAACGCATCTCTGATCCAGGAGGCAGAATCCACGAGGCCAGCGACTGCGCCGTTGCCCGTGCCGCGCGCGGTTGCGGTTTCGAGCCGCTCCATGAACCAGGCCCGATTCCGGACTCGGACACCGGATCGTCCCGCGAAACCATTCTCGTTGTTGGCGGCCGGTTCGAACCCATCGAGCGCGGCGTGGAAGCCGGCAAGCACGTCGCCGGCGACCATTTCGAGTGCTCGGCGGTCGACTGGGAGGAAGAATCGCTCGTGAGGATGAATGTAGCCCTCGAGGTACTCGAACATGGCGTACGAAGCGCCGTCGAGCTCGACCCATGTACCGCCGTCGAGGGTCGGGTGCAGGCGAGGAGCGGCCACGCCGCAGCGAGCCAGCTCGGCCAGGATCGAGTGCTCGCCCCGGATGGCGTCGAGCTCAACACGGGCGCGATAGCGCTTGAGGAGCAGGCGGCCATCGTGGCCTTCGAGCACCAGCGTCGTGCTGCGCCCTCCCGGGGAGGGAGGAGGGCGAATCCGCGTAGTGCGCGGTAGCCCATAGCGCTCCAGAATGGCGATCACTGCTTCGCGCGATGGATAGACCGTGCGGCCACGCGCCAGAGCACGCCGGGCGAGCCGATCAGGACGCCACAGGGGAACCGAGGACCGCGGGCGGAAGATTGCCGCGGCGCCGACCCCCCGCTTTGGATCGAGTCTCATCTCAATCGCCGTATCCCATACTCCGACGCTGCCTGCCCGTCCAGATCCAGAACCACGTTGCCGCCAGCGCTCCCAACTCGGACCGCCAGCGACTCGCAGCCTCCCGATCGAAGCCGGCCATACCGAGGTTGCGGCCGTGGCTGACAACGATCTGGTCGAGCATGGCACCCTCGAACGGGATGCCGAGGAACCCGCAGAGGCGCCGAACCTGATGTTCGGGGTCGGTGAACAGGTCTTCGAAGCGCACAACCAGATAGCTGTCCGCGTAGCGGCGAGCGTGGCTCCGCAGGCGCCTGACGCTCTCGAGCCAGGCGCCTGTCGTCTGCAAGAGCACCAGGCTTGCGAAGAGCGGCCCC
>JALYLE010000097.1 GCA_030774375.1 Chloroflexota bacterium
TCGCCCCGCCCAGCGCCTGCACCCGCTTGCCGTTGGCCGTGCCGGTCTTGTAGATGTGGCGCGCCACCGGCGTCGAGCCCACGAAGCTGACCGCCGCTATGTCCGGGTGCTCGAGGATGCGATCGACGGCAACCTTGTCGCCGTGGACGACGTTGAAGACGCCGTCCGGCAGCCCCGCCTCCTTCCACAGCTCACCGAGAAAGACCGATGCCGAGGGGTCCTTCTCGGATGGCTTCAGGACGAAGGTGTTCCCGCAGGCGATGGCGGTGGCAAACATCCACATCGGGACCATCGCCGGGAAGTTGAAGGGCGTGATCCCGGCCACGACGCCAAGAGGCTGGCGAATCTGATAGACGTCGACTCCACTGGATGCCTGCTCGGTGAAGCCGCCCTTGAGCAGGTGCGGGATCCCGCAGGCAAACTCCAGGTTCTCGAGGCCCCGGGCGACCTCACCCAGCGCATCGGTCCGGACCTTGCCGTGCTCGCGCGTCAGGTGCGCCGCAATCTCCTCGCGGTGCTGCTCGACGAGGTTGCGCATCCGGAACATGATCTCGGTGCGCTTGCTGATGGAGGTCGCGCGCCACGCAGGGAAGGCATCGAGCGCCACGCGGACGGCAGCATCCACCTCCTCGATCGACGCGAAGTCAACGTCGCGAGCCAGCTCTCCAGTCGCGGGGTTGAACACCGGGCCGGTCCGTCCGGAGGTACCGGCCACCTGGCGACCCCCGATCCAGTGATTGATGCGCGGCAGGGCGGTTCCGCTGCGCTCGACCTGCGGCTCGGCGATCTGAGTCATCGGGACGATCCTCGATTCCGGTTCGCGTTTGGACGTCACGTCTGGACCGATAACGATACCTCGCCCCTGAGCGTCATCTCCTGACGATGACCTCGGGATGCGTGGCCGTCCAGTCGTAATCGGCGACGCGTTCGTCCGCGCCGATCATCCGGTTCTCGCGGAGCCAGTCGTCGTTGTACAGTTTCGCAAGGTAGTTGCGGCCCCCGTCAGGAAGCAGCACGACGAAAAGCGCACCGGCGTCATCGACCTCGCGGGCGACCTGGAGTGCGGCCCATAGCGCGGTCCCGCACGACTCGCCCATCAGGACCCCCTCGGCGGCTGTGGCGGCGCGGGCCATGAGGAACCCGTCGCGGTCCGAGACGCGGACGATCAGGTCGCAGATCTCGCGGTCGTAGGTGTCGGGCCAGAAGTCCTCACCGATCCCCTCGGTCAGGTAGGGGTGCGGCGTGTCGCCTGAGAAGACGCTCCCCTCGGTGTCGGCGCCGACGATGATGATGTCTGCCCGACGCTCCTTCAGGTAGGCGCCGGCACCGCTGATCGTGCCGCCCGTCCCGATGCCGGACACGAAGTGCGTGATCCGGCCCTCGGTTGCCTCCCAGATCTCCGGTCCGGTGGTGGCGCGATGCGCGGCGGGGTTCGCCGGGTTGCGGTACTGGTCCGGCTTCCAGGCGCCGGGGATCTCGCGGGCCAGACGGTCCGAGACGCGGTAATAAGAGCGCTCATCGTCCGGCTCGACGTCCGTGGGGCAGACGATGACCTCGGCGCCGTATGCGCGCAGCAGCGCGCGCTTCTCATCACTCTGCTTGTCGGCCATTACGAAGACGCACCGATAACCCTTCACGGCGGCGGCGATCGCCAGCCCCACGCCGGTGTTGCCGCTCGTCGGCTCCACGATCGTGCCGCCCGGTCGTAGCAGGCCCGCGCGCTCCGCCGCCTCGATCATCGGCAGGGCGATCCGATCCTTCACCGATCCGCCGGGGTTCGCGCTCTCGAGCTTTGCGATCAGGCGCGGGCGGACGTCGCGGGCGATGCGGTCGAGAGCGATCAGCGGTGTGCCACCGACCGCCGCGGCGACGTCGGGCAGGATGCCGCCCGGCACCCCGGCACGCTCAGCCAGGGGACGGTTCCGATGAAGTCGGTGGGGCCTGAGCACCGGCGGCGGCATCGCTCTGGCCGCCCGCGGCCGCGTCCTCGGATTCGCCTCGATTCAGCCAGGCTCCCGGCGTGCCCCACCCGCGTCGATGACGCAGCACCAGGAAGCCGGCGGCAAAGATGACCCCGGCGATCCCCAACCAGGTGGCGGTCGGCAACGGACCGAGGTACCAGTTGCCGGTCCGATACGTCTCGAGATACGACCGGACGGCGCCGTACCACACGATGTAGAGCAGCGCGATGTCGCCGTCGAAGAGGCGTCGCGCGAAGCGCCGGCCAACATAAAGCAGGATCGCCATGCCGATCAGGTTCAGGATCGCCTCGTAGGCGAACAACGGTACGAAACGCGTCGTGTCGACAGGGAATGCGATCGGATCCCACGGGGTACCTGCACGGTGCGCGGCGTCGATCGGGATCCCCCAGGGCAGGGTCGTTGGTGGCCCGTACAGCTCCTGGTTCACGAAGTTTCCCAGGCGGCCAATCGCCTGGCCGAGCAGCAGTGCAGGCGCGAAGATGTCCAGCCAGCGCGCGAAGTTGAGATGGTTCGCGCGCGCATAGAACCAGATGCCGATTGTCCCGCCGATGATTGCGCCCGGAATCCCGATGCCGCCGTTCCAGATCTGCGGAATGAGCCACGGATCCTTCGAGTAGAGCGGGCCCCACTCATGGATGACGTGGTAGATCCGCGCTCCGATGACGCTGGTCACGATCACAATCAGCAGCATCGACCAGCCCTGCTCGGGGTCCTCGCCCCGCCGGCGGGCCTCCACGGTCCCGAGCAGCGCGGCGACGAGGACCGCGGCGGCGATGATGATCCCGTACCAGTGGACCGAAATTGGGCCGAGCCGGACGGCGATCGGGTCGATGAACATCGCGGGCGATTCTACTCCGGCGCAGCCGACGGACCGCCCGCGGCGGCCTGGATCGGCGCACTGGTGGCGTCACCGGTGACAGCGGCGATCGCCGCTGCCGATGCCTCGGCTGAGCCGAGGTGCGAAGCGAAGCCGGGAAATCGGTCCAGCCGCCGTAGCGATGGGAAGAGCGCGCTCCAGACGACGGCCACCGCGATCGTGGCGATGCCCCCGACCAGGACCGCCGGTACGACCCCCCACCACGCGGCGGTGATCCCCGACTCGAACTCGCCGAGCTCGTTGCTGGCGCCGATGAAGACGGCGTTGACCGCGCTCACCCTGCCGCGGATGGCATCCGGAGTCTGCAGCTGCACGAGCAGATGGCGGATGTACATGCTGACCAT
>JALYLE010000098.1 GCA_030774375.1 Chloroflexota bacterium
TCCCGGGCCAGGCCACTCCGCTGGCGATGTAGCCCACCGCCGCAAACTGGGCGCCGCCGGCGAACACAATGGTGCTCATCGCCATCGCTTCAACCAGCGAGAGGCCCGCCGCGCGCGCGGAGAGGCCGTACACGACGCCGAATCCGGCGACCGAGGCGATGATCCCCAGGCTGTCGATCCCCAGCCGGCGGCGAGAGGACCTCAGCTCGGCCGCGGTGGATTTCGTGATGGTATCGACGACCAGGCTCACGGTCCGCTAGATCGCCCGCATCCGGTTGTTCTTTGGGTCGTGGGTCAACTCGGCCAGGCCGAGCGCTTCGAGGAGTGGCGGCATGTACATGCCAAACCGCCCGCGGTACCCCTTGCGGAGGCCATACCAGCCGCCGACTGGGTTATCGGCGGCGCGCCCCCATGCCTCCACCGTGCCTTCGGCCGCCAGCTTCTGTTCATCGGCCGCGCCGAGCGGCATCCAGTCGCCGTGCGCCTTGAGCATGGCGTGCAGGTCCTCTATCGCACTCAGGGCATAGCGCAGCTGAGTGGAGCCAACCTGGCAGACGATCGCCGGTGGATCGGCCGTCTCGTCCCGGTACATGGTGTACTCGGAGGTTCCGGGTGGTGTCTTCAGGACCCACGGATCGTCCTTCGTGCCTTTGCCGGTCGTGCTGGGGGTCGTCATGGGGCGGTCTCCTGGTGACGGGACGTGACGTGACGTGACGTGACGTGGCGCGAGCGAACCCGCCGCGGGTGATGGGCTGCGGATCCGCTGCCGACAGCCCTGATTGTGGGGCATCAAAGGCCACTCATTGGCGGCGGCAATCAACGAAGCTCGGACCTTCTCTCGCGCTTTGGTACACTTCGATTCCCGAACCGCCGCCGCGCGAGCGCCCTGGCGGTTCCCGTGTGTCCGGAGAGAAAGCCGCACCGCATGAAGATCGCTGTCCCGCGCGAGACGGCCGAGGGCGAGAATCGCGTCGCACTCGCACCGCAGTCGGTCGCCCTGCTCGCAGACGCGGGCAACGAGGTGATTGTCCAGGCGGGGGCCGGTGAGGCGTCGTCCATCCTGGATGCCGACTACCGCGAGGCAGGCGCCAGCATCATTCCCGACGCGGCCTCGCTGTATGCCAGCGCCGAGATTGTCCTGCGCGTGGGCAGGCCGTCGGAGGACGAGGTTGCCCAGCTGCGACCGGGGACGGTGCTGATCGGGACGCTCGGGACGCTCTCGAACCCGCAGCTGGCGAAGGCCTTGGCCGATCGCGGGGTGACCGCCATCAGCATGGACGCCATCCCGCGCATCACCCGAGCGCAGAGCATGGACTCGCTCTCGAGCCAGAGCACGGTGGGCGGTTACAAGGCGGTGATCGTGGCGGCAGAACGTCTGCCGAAGTTCTTCCCGCTACTGACGACCGCCGCCGGCACGGTTCGCCCGGCGCGCGGAATCATCATGGGCGCGGGCGTTGCTGGTCTGGTGGCGATTGGTACGGCACGTCGGTTGGGCGCCATGGTGGAGGCCACTGATGTACGCCCAGTCGTCAAGGAACAGGTCGAGAGCCTGGGAGCAACGTTCCTCGAAGTCGAGATGACCGATCAGGAGAAGGCCAACGCCCAGACGGCCGGCGGCTACGCGCGCGAGATGGGCCCCGACTATCAGCGACGCCAGGCCGAGCTGATCGCGGCGCGGATCAAGGAGGCCGATTTCATCGTCACCACCGCTCTGATCCCCGGCCGCCCAGCCCCGCGCCTGGTCACCGAGGAGATGGTAAAGAGCATGAAGCCGGGCAGCGTCATCGTCGACATGGCAGCCGAGGCGGGCGGCAATTGCGAGCTGACCGAGCCCGGTCGCGAGGTCGTGAAGCACGGCGTGCGGATCGTGGGCATCACGAACCTGCCGGCCACCATGCCGGGCAGCGCCACCCAGATGTACAGCCGCAATGTCCAGACCCTGGTCCAACACCTCGTCAAGGACGGGAAGCTGGAGCTGAATTTCGACGACGAGATCACACGAGGCGCCACCATCACGCACGATGGCAAGGTCGTCCATGAGGCGACGGCAAAGGCACTTGGAATCGAGGCGGCGCCGGTTCCCCGAACTGCCGAGAACGCGGAGAGCGCTGAACCGGCGGCAGCACCGGCGCAGCCAGCGACATCGGCTCAGACCGGACAGGGGTCATGACCGAGGCGCTCGACCCGCAAGCACTGCTCGACGCGCTCTTCATCCTCGTCCTCGCCGCGTTCGTCGGCTACGAGGTTGTGAGCAAGGTGCCGACCATGCTCCACACCCCGCTGATGTCCGGCGCCAACGCGATCCATGGCGTGATCGTGGTGGGCGCGATGCTGGTTGCGGCCACCGCTGACGAGCCTCTGCGGGTGGTGCTTGCGCTGGTGGCTGTGCTGCTCGGGACGATCAACGTGGTCGGCGGCTTCGTGGTGACCGACCGGATGCTCGAGATGTTCCGCAAGCCACCAGCCGGGCCTGGAGAGCGCTGATGAGCACGCTCCAGGTCCTCACCTTCCTCGTCTATCTCGTTTCGGGTGCCACTTTCATCCTTGCGCTCAAGTTCCTCTCGTCGCCGCGAACGGCGAGGACGGGGAACCTGCTCGGAGCGGCGGGCATGGCGCTGGTGATCGTCTGGACGCTGGGT
>JALYLE010000099.1 GCA_030774375.1 Chloroflexota bacterium
GAGTTGGGTGATGGCGCCCGAGGTGACGTTCTCCGTGTTCGGGGAGCGGGGCGTGATCGACATCTTGGCGTTCCATCCGGGTCGCCGGGTCGTGCTGGTCATCGAGCTCAAGACGCAGCTCGTCGACCTGCATGAACTGCTTGCGCAGGTGGACCGATATCGCCGCTTGGCGAGGCAGATCGCCCGCGGACGCGGCTGGAATGCGGACACCGAGGGTGTGTGGGTTGTGATGCATGAGGCGATGACGAACCGCCGCCGAGTTGCCGCCTATAAGAGCGTCCTGCGCGTAGCGCTGCCTGATGACGGCCGGGCTGCTCGCCGCTGGCTGCTTGATCCCGTTGGGCGTCTGGCCGCCCTCAGCTTCCTCTCAGATGTGCACGGACAGACCGTTAGGGGAACGGCCATCACCCCTAGCCGGATCCGAGCCGTCGCGGAGGCGCCGCCTGAGCGTGGCGGTAACACGCTCGTTGCGGCTTCGCCCCCCGAATGAACCCGCACGGCTCGCTAACGGTCTCGGGATGCACATCTGAGGGCGATTCGGCCCGATCCACGCCTTAGCGGTCTGAGCATGCAAATCTGAGAACACAGAATGGCGGGCCACGGCGGACACGGCGGACCGGGATGGCGGAACACCTTGGCCACGTCGGGCACCGCCAGACCGCCGGCCGGCCGGTGCGATAATCGCCGCGTATGACGCTCACCAAGAACGGGGAGACCCGCCCCGCCGCCGCGTCCTGGGGCATGACCGCCCGTGGCGGCGTGCCGTGGGAGTACGCGCCGGCCCCCGAGGCCACGGACCACATCCAGATCCGTCGCGAGTACGGGCTCTTCATCGACAACGCATTCCTCCCATCCAAGCCCCGGAAGACCTTCACTGTCATCAATCCGGCCACTGAGGAGCCGCTGGCAAAGGTCGCCCACGCCTCTAAGGCAGATGTGAATCGCGCGGTCGGTGCCGCCCGCCGCGCCTACGAGACCACCTGGTCACGCCTCCCCGGCAGCGAGCGCGCGAAGTACCTGTATCGGATTGCCCGCATCCTCCAGGAGCGAAGCCGCGAATTTGCCGTGGTCGAAACCATGAATTCCGGCAAACCCATCAAGGAGTCGCGCGATGTCGACGTGCCCCTTGCGGCCGCGCACTTCTTCTACTACGCCGGCTGGGCGGACAAGCTCGACTACGCCTTCCCCGGCCGGACGCCCCACTCGTTGGGCGTCGCCGCGCAGATCATCCCCTGGAACTTCCCGCTCCTGATGCTGGCCTGGAAGATCGCCCCTGCCCTGGCCAGCGGCAACACGGTGATCCTCAAGCCAGCCTCAACGACACCGCTGACGGCGTACCTCTTCGCGGACGTCGTTCGCCAGGCGGAGCTGCCGCCCGGGGTGGTCAACATAATCACCGGGCCCGGCGAGATCGGTATGGAGCTCGTCCGGCACCCCGACGTGAACAAGGTCGCCTTCACCGGGTCCACCGCTGTCGGCAAGATGATCGGCCGTGCCGTTGCCGGAAGCCACAAGAAGCTCACCCTGGAGCTCGGTGGCAAGGCCGCAAACATCGTCTTCGACGACGCCCCGCTCGACCAGGCGATCGAGGGGATCATCAACGGCATCTACTTCAACCAGGGCGAGGTGTGCTGCGCGGGATCCAGACTCTTCGTCCAGGAGAGCGTGTACGAGCCGCTCCTCGACAAGCTCAAGGCGCGCCTCTCCACGCTGCGGGTCGGCGACCCACTGGACAAGAACACCGACGTGGGCGCTATCAACTCCGCGACCCAGCTGGCGAAGGTCACCGAGCTGGTCGAGTCCGGGGTCCAGGAGGGTGCGGAGATCTTCCAGCCCGACTGCGAGCTCCCCACGCGTGGCTTCTTCTTCCGCCCAACGCTCTTCACCGGGGTGAGCCAGAGCCATCGGATCGCCCAGGAAGAGATCTTTGGGCCGGTCCTAAGCGTCCTGACCTTCCGGACGCCGGAGGAGGCCATCGAGAAGGCGAACAACACCCCGTATGGCCTCTCGGCGGGCGTGTGGACCGAGAAGGGGAGCCGGATCTTCAAGATGGTCGCCGCCATGAAGGCCGGGGTCGTCTGGGCCAACACCTTCAACCGCTTCGATCCTACCAGCCCGTTCGGCGGCTACAAGGAATCGGGCTATGGTCGAGAAGGCGGGCGTCACGGCCTGGCGGCCTACCTCTCGCTGGACGGCGAGTCCTAGACCGATGAGCGCCAGCTCCATGGCGGTCTCGATCCCGGGCGTGGTCGATGGACTGCTCGAGGCCTGGCACCGCGTCGACCTGGCCGATGTCAACGAGGCCGTGCTCCGAATCGTGCGCTGCGAGGGCGAGTTCCCGTGGCACACCCATGATGAGGACGAGATGTTCCTCTGCTGGGAGGGCGCCTTCCGCATTGAGCTCGATCCCGGGCAGCGGGTCGATCTGACGGCCGGTGACCTGTTCGTGGTCCCGCGACACACGCGGCATCGGCCCGTCGCCGACCAGGGACCTGCCTACGCCGTTCTCCTCGAGCGACCTGAGACCCTCCAGTACGGCAACGAGGGCAGGAGCCGATGAGCCAGACCACTCGCGGTCCCAGGCGCGTGGCAGCCGCAACGCCGGCCCGGTCGAGGCGCGCATCGGTCCTCGAGAAGAGGGACGCGGCGACCCTTGCGCTCCGGAACGGCGCTGGCACGCCCGGCGAGCGGCTCGAGGTGCGGAAGACCTACAAGCTGTACATCGGCGGCGAATTCCCGCGCACCGAGTCCGGGCGCGCGTACGAGGTCTTCGACGCAAAGGGCCACCTCCTGGCGAACGCGTGCCGCGGGACGCGCAAGGACATCCGCGATGCGGTCCGCGCCGCGCGAAAGGCTCAGCCGGGATGGGGCGCAAAGACGGCGTTCAACCGGAGCCAGATCCTGTACCGAATCGCGGAGCTCATGGAGGGCCGCCGCGACCAGTTCATCGCCGAAGTGACGGCCGCCGAAGGCGTCGGTCGTCAGCGGGCCAGGCGTGCCGTGGATACCGCCATCGACCGTTGGGTCTGGTACGCCGGCTGGGCTGACAAGTACAGCCAGATCATCGGCTCGGTCAATCCCGTGAACGGGAGCTACTTCAACTTCAGTGTGCCCGAGCCAACCGGGGTGGTCGGAGTGATCGCGCCGGAAGGCTCGAGCCTGCTCGGACTCGTGAGCCGCCTCGCTCCGGTCATCGTCTCGGGCAATGCCGCCGTGGTCATCGCCTCCGAGTCGCGGCCGCTGCCGGCGGTGACCCTCACCGAGGTGTTCGCCACGTCGGACGTTCCCGGGGGCGTCGTGAACCTGATCACCGGCCTGCGGCGCGAGCTCGTCCAGCACCTTGCTGGTCACATGGATGTCAACGGGTTGGACGCCTTCGGCCTCGATCCCTCGCAGGCGACCGCGATCGAGGAGCTCGCGATGGAGAATGTGAAGCGGATGGCTCGACCGCCCTCGCGCGGCCTGGACGGCTACAACTGGCTCAGCGCTACTGCGCAGTCACCGTACCTCATCGGACAGTTCGTCGAAACGAAGACGGTCTGGCACCCGATAGGAGCCTAGCGACTTCCCTCTCTGGCGTCATTCTTGTGCGAATGTGCCTCAGCGCGGCAGCGCATTTCCGCCGAATCCGATTCATGTTGGACTCGAACGCCGCGCGATGGCCACCCCACGCTGCCGCAGATTCAGGTGCGAATCGCCGAGGTGCGCGGGCCCGCGGAGCCACAGCAACCCGTCCCGTTCGAGGGGGATTCCGCCGCGGATAGCCGCGACCACCTCGCGCGATCCCGCGGGCAGAGCCTGACGAATGACGGCTGCGTGAGGCTGAGCCGCGGTTCGGTTGCGGCCAGTGTCGCGAACGACGAGGACGAAGGCGAGGGGAATCCCGAGGCGCGCCTGCAACGCATCACGTTTAAGGTGGCCGCTGCGGAGCTGCGCCTGGAAGTCTGCGAAGGCTGAGTCCAGCTCGAGGTGAATGCCGGCCCCTGGGCCGATGAACAGAACGTCGGCGGCCTGGCGACCCTCGCCGGTCGGCGCCTCGAGGACGGCGCGCCAGGAAGGGTGAGCCAGGGTGCGGATCTGCTCCGCCAGCGCGAGCTGCCCACTGTCGCGGAGCCCGATGCCATCAGCAGGGTAGGCCTTGAGGACAAGCTGCATGCCGAGAGCGGCAAACGCGCGCGTGGCGATCGACACAGCGAGCTTCAGATCGCCGGCCTCGAGTCGCGAGACGCTCGCCTGCGACATGCGGGCGCGGCGTGCGACGTCCGCCTGGGTCCAACCCAGCGCGAGGCGCGTTGTGCGGGCGTCGCTGCCGATTCGTTCCATCTGCCTCCGAAGGGCGCCGGCTGCAAGACTTGCCGGGCGAGAACTGATTCGCATGACGCCAGATGGTGCGCCGTTGGACCTTATTGGTCCGTTGCTCTCGGCTTATTCACACCTGGATGTGTCAAGACGGAATCCGCGCGTCTCGCTCGAAATCCGCGCGTCTCGCTCGCCAGCATTCATGTACGAATGGCAGCCAGCGCAGTGCTGCCTCGCTGTGCCGACCCATCCACCTGCGAATGGCAACCAGCGCACCACTGCTCCATGTGCCGACCCATCCACCTGCGAATGGCGAGCAACGGACTCCAGACGGTCAGGTCAGCCCAGCCAGCCGGCCAGCGTCGAGCCGAACAGGATCAGGGTCAGCGCGATGATGAGTCCCGTCAGGCCCCAGGCCAGGACGTTCAGCCAGGTGGGGTTGACGTGCTCGCCCATGATCCGCCGGTTGTTCACCAGGCGGAGCATGAAGACCAGGATGATGGGGAGCAGTATCCCATTCAGGTTCTGGCTGACCAGGATCACGCCAATGAGCGGCAATCCCGGCAGCAGGACAACCAGCGCGCCGATGACGATCAGGGCGGTGTACAAGCCCATGAAGGCTGGCGCTTCGCTGAACTTGCGCGACACGCCGGACTCCCAGCCGAACGACTCGCAGACTGCATAGCTCGTGGTGAGCGGCATCACTGTAGCGGCAAGGACCGATGCCCCAAAGAGCCCGAAGGCGAAAAGTGCCTTGGCGAAGTTGCCCGCGACCGGTGCTAACGCAAGTGCCGCCTGCTCGGCGCTGTCGACGTGGATTTCGCGCGGAAACAGGGTGACCGCGGTCACGATCACGATGAAGAGCGCGATGACGTTGGTCCAGATCCCACCCAGGATGGCGTCGCCACGCTCGAGCGCCAGCTCATCGGGCCCCAGGCCCTTGTCGGCCACCGAGGACTGCAGATAGAAGAACATGTAGGGGGTCACCGTGGTCCCGACCGTCGCAACCATCAGCAGCAGCGTGTTTGGCTCGAAGCTGATCGATGGCGTGACGAGTGAACGGGCGACCTCGCCCCAGTCGGGACCGGCGACGAAGGCGCTGACGACGTAGGCCAGGAAGACGACGGCCACTGACAAGAAGACGCGCTCCACGAGCCGGTAGCCGGCGAAGACGACGAGCGCCCAGATTCCAGCGGCCACCACCGGCACGGTTAGCCAGCGGGGGACTCCAAAGATCTCGAGTGCCGCGGCCGCGCCGGCGAACTCGGCGATGACGTTCGCCCCGTTGGCGATGAGCAGGACGATCATGGCGAAGAGCGTCCAGCGGATCCCGAAGTCGTCGCGGATCAAGTCTCCGAGGCCCTGCCCCGAGACGGCGCCCATGCGTGCAGCCATCTCCAATACGACCACCAGCATCACCGTGGTCAGTGGCAGGATCCAGAGCAGGCTGTATCCCGTCTGGGCGCCAAGGACGCTGTAGGTCGTGATTCCGCCGGCGTCGTTGCCGGCAAGACCGGCGATCAGACCCGGCCCCATCACCCCCAGGAAGGCGAGGATGCCTGACCGATGGACGCGGAAATTCGGCAGCCGGTCGCGTAGCGACCGCTGGGCTCGGCGCAGCGAGCGCGGGAGGGCGATTCGGTTCACCGCTCCTCGACCGGCTCGAAGATCTCCGGAAGGCGCCTCCGCCAGCCTTCGCCGAGGGCACGCTCGAAGGCATCGTCGACCGTGACGACGCCTTGCATGCGGCCCTCGTCATCGACGACCGGCAGAGCCAGCAGGTTGTAGCGTGCGATGGCACGGGCCGCCTCGTCCGCGTCGGTGTCGACCGTGACCGAGATCGGATCCGGACGGGTGAAGTCCCGAACCCGGGTCTCGGGCGTGGCGATGATCAGTCCGCGCAGGGTGATCGTCCCGATCAGCGTGCCATCCGCCTCGGTGACGTAGAGGTAGTAGACGTGGTCCGCCTCCGGCTTCAGCTCTCGGAGCCGGTCGATGACCTGTTGCGCGGTCTCGTCGGCCGAGACCGTGATGAAATCGGTCGTCATGAGGCCACCGGCGGTCTCTTCGCCATAGGCCAGGAGCTCGCGGACGTCCTGCGCCTCCTCCGGCTCCATCAGCCCAAGGAGCTCGGCCCGGCGCTTCTCGGGCAGGTCGGCGATCAGGTCGGCGGCCTCATCGGGGCCCATCTCCTCGAGGATGTCGGCCGCCCTTTCGGACGGAAGGTCGTCGAGGACGTCGACCTGGTCCTCCGCGGACAGCTCCTCGAGCACATCGGCAGCACGGCCCTCCTCGAGCGCGGCCATGATGCCCGCCCGATCGCGTGGCGCGAGCTGCTCGACGATGTGGGCAACGTCGGCGGGGTGCAGCGTGGAGAGCGCCTGGTGGGGAACGCGCAGCTTCAGGCTCGAGACGCTCGACTCAACCGGATCGACGTCCTTCCACTCGATGTAGTTTTCGATCGGAAGGCCCAGGGCGCGCGCAAGGCGTTCACCGGGACCGGACAGTCCGAGCCGGCGGAGGATGCCGGCCAGCCCCACGTCGACAGCTATCAGGCGGAGTCGTCCGCGCACCGGGGCGAGCTGGATGTCGTTGACGCGCACGATCTTCCGGCCCTCCACATCGACGATCTGCTTGTCCTGCAGGTCGAGCCAGAGGCGGATCTCATTCGGACGCTGCTGGAAGTTGGTGATGTCGATGCTCGACGTGTGCAGGCGGGCACCGCTCTCATCGATCGCATCGACATCGGTCCAGGGCAGAAAGATGTCGCGATCACCGCTGACACGCACGACGATTCCGGTGACCGGCGGGTACTCCTCGCCAAGAGCCACGATCAGATCGCGGACCCTGCCGAATGGCGCGCCGTGCAGGTCGAGCACCGGCTTGCCGACGAGCTGGCTCAGGAAGAGCATGGAACGACCACCTCGCTTTCGCGCCTCGTTAAGGTGGTGCGCGCGCCGCGGGTGGTCGTCGGTCGCGAAGGACGGGAGACCGCGTCGTCTCGACGCTAGGCGGCCATCCTGCGTGGTCGGCGCCCGGAGCGCGCGCGTGGTTGGGGTCTAGGAGAACCGGCGTCCACGGGTGCTTCGCAACTGCCTCGGTGCTGGTTTCGTCGGCACGCGGCGATCGTCCAACCGCCGGGCCGGCGCCATTCTAGACCGATGCGCCGGGCGCGGGAAGCGCATCTTTGGGCCTCCTGGCGCGCGCCCTGTGCCGAGCCACTTTTGCCTGGTTGCCGCACGTCCGCATGTCGCACCAGCGCCGGTGTCCGGTCGGAGACCGGTCGACGAACACCCAGCGGCAGGTCGGATTGGCGCAGATCCGCAGTCGATCCGGGGCGTGGTCGGCCAGGTAGTGCGCGAGCGAGTTTGCGATGCCGGCGCGCGCCTGGTCGAGCCGATCGCCGATCTGCGCGATCTCGAACTGATTCGCGCCTTTCTCGCGGCGGAGCTGGTGGTAGTGCAGGCCGTGGCGAAGGATGTGGTTCAGCTCGCGGACCTGTGCCGCCGTGGGACTCCCGCTGGAATTGACGCGCTCAGCGACTTCGTGCAGAAGCTGGCGCAGAAACCGGAAGCGCTCGAGCCGTTGCTCAGCAGCACGGCTGTCCCGTCCGAGTCGGGCGGCCTCCACCGCGCGTCCGCGCTCGCTGATCAGGTCGTGCCTCCGCAGCCAGTTGAGGAGCGAGTCGATGTCGGGAAGCGCGTCCGTCGCGCCATCGCGCTCGAACTCAAGCGTATTCGCGAACTCGACGAACAGCTCCTCGGCTGAAGTCGGCTCCGGTTGTGAGTCGTGCATCTCAGTCATGTACGTAACCATTATATGGTCCGCGACAAGTTACCCACCCGCCGTGGTAACCCCTATATACTCCTTGACAAGTTACCACATCCTGGGTACACTGTAACCAGTCAGATGGACTACACTAGTTACTAACGGAGAGTCTGATGCCGATCGTGCTGATTCTGGCGGTCTTGGTCATTCTGGATCTTGCCGCACTGCAATGGGGAGCTGACAGCCGCGATTGGGACAAGACTCGCGCGGACCAGGACGAGTTCGCGTGGTCGGATGCCGGCCACCGTCCATGAGAAAGAGGTAAGAGCGTGAGCCGAGGGGCAACCTACTACACCCTGCTCGCCGCGCTGCGCCAGCAGGAGCTGCTGGACGAGGCTGAGCGGATGCATGCGGCACGAGCCGTTGCTCCGCGTCGGCGCCGCCCATCGCGCCTTCCGGCCTTTCCGCGGCTTCGACGATTGATGCTGCGCTAAGCGCTGCGATCGAGAGCAGACGACCGGACCCGACCCATCACTGGGTCGGGTCTCGTCATGTCCGGCTCTAGAATGCGAAGCCATGCCACGACCCCGTAGCGCCACGCGATCCGTTGACGCGACCATCAGCAACGCCGAGATCGCGCGCATCTTCAACGAGATCGCGGACATGCTCGAGATCCTCGGGGAGGTCGTCTACAAGGCGGTCGCCTACCGTCGAGTGGCCGATGCCGTGGAGCGATTCCCAGAAGGCGTCGCGGCGCGATACCGGGCTGGCACACCGCCCAAGGTGCCCGGTGCCGGCGACGCCCTCTCGGCGAAGCTCGCCGAGCTGGCGGAGACCGGCGCGCTCGAGTACCACGCCCGACTGCGGGCGCAGGTGCCGAGCGGCCTCCTGGACATGCTGCGTGTCCAGGGCGTCGGCCCGCGGACCGTCAAGCTGCTCCACGACGAGCTGGGGATCAGCAGCATCGATGAGCTGCGAGCGGCCGCGGAGGAGGGGACGTTGCGCGGTCTTCGCGGGCTCTCAGCCCGAACCGAGGCCAACATCCTCGACGGCATTGCGAGGATCGAGCGACGCAGCACGCGGCTGCTCCTCCACGACGCCGACGCATTGGTGGCTGGGCTGCTGCATCGGCTGCGGCAGGTGAACGCGGTGCGACGCATCGCACCGGCAGGGTCGCTGCGCAGGCGCCGATCCACTATTGGAGACCTCGACCTGCTCGCCGCCGTCGACTCCCCCGAACCGCTGTTCAAGGCCCTCAAGGACCTCCTGGAGGTCGATCGCGTCCTCTCGGCCGGGACGGACAAGACCAGCATCCTGATGAGTGACGGGCCACAGGTCGACCTGATGGTCTGTCCACCGGCCGACTGGGGAACCCACCTGGTCCATTTCACCGGCAGCAAGGACCACAACGTCGCGTTGCGGGGTCGGGCCCTGGACCGAGGCCTCTCGCTGTCGGAGAAGGGATTCAAGGTGGTCGAGACTGGCGAGCTGCAGCATGCCGCCACCGAGGAGGAGGTGTATGCCCGCCTGGACCTGCCGTGGATCCCGCCAGAGCTGCGCGAGGATGACGGCGAGATCCAGGCCGCGCTGGCGGGCAGCTTGCCGATCCTGATCTCTCCTGACGAGGTGCGTGGCGACACTCATACGCATTCGGATTGGACCGATGGGGTGGACAGCATCGAGGTCATGGCTCGTGCCGCTCGCGACCTGGGTCGCGAGTACATCGTCTTGACCGACCACTCGCCCGCGCTTGGCATCACGCGAGGGCTGACACCCGACCGCGTTGCGGAGCAGCGCTCGGAGGTCGCGCGGTTGAACCGCGACCTCACGCCATTCCGGATCCTGCATGGCACCGAGCTTGAGATCCATGCTGATGCCACCCTCGACTACCCCGACGACCTGCTGGCCAGCTACGACGTGGTCATCGCCAGCATCCACACCGGCCGCGGCCAGCCCGCCGAACAGCTGACGCGTCGTGCGCTCGCGGCGATCGAGCATCCGCACGTGGACGTCCTGGCCCATCCCACGGGCAGGATCGTCAACCGCCGAGAGCCGATGACCTTGGACTGGCCGCGCGTCTTCGAGGCGGCGGCGCGGACGGGGACCCTCCTGGAGATCAATGGAAGCCCGCGGCTTGACCTCGACGAACATCTGGGCCGCGCCGCGGCCCGGGCGGGCGCTCGCCTGACCGTCGCCAGCGATGCCCATCGGACGGAGGAGCTCGGTCAGGTGGACTACGCGGTCTCAGTAGCCCGCCGCGCTTGGCTGAGCGCAGACCAGGTGGCCAACACGCGGTCGGCCACGGACCTGCTCGGCATGCTCGCATGATCGAACGCCTTCTCTCCGGCCGGCGTCTGCCTGCCGCTCTCGAGCGGATCGATCGGCCGCAGGCGATCCTGCTCGCCATCGGCCTCGCGGTCGTCTCGGCAATCGGCTGGCTGGTCGGACCGGTGGCGCTGGCTGCCGCGATCGCCGTGCAGCTGACCATCGGTGGATTTGGCGCCGTCGCGCTCATCGGTCCGGCGCGCCGCGGCCTGGGCCTGGCGCGATACACCACGCTGGCGCTCGCCGCCGTGGCTGCCACCCTGTTCGGTCGCCTCCTGCCTGGAGGTGTGAGCCTGCTTTTCGTCCCCCTCGTGGCTGTCCTGCTCTGGTCAATCCTGTGGCTCGAGCTCCGCGAAATGCGCGACGCGTCGGTGCGGACCGGCCTCGACCTGGCGCTCACGGGGATCGTCTTTGGCGGCGCAGCGGGGATCGACCACCTCTTCCCGAGCGAAGCGTGGCCGCCCCCACTGGCGCTCGTCGCGCTCCTCGCCTTCCTGGTCGGCCTGCGCGCCGCCGAGTCGCGGGGCACGGGTGGCGCCCAGGCCGTTGGCCAGGCACTCCTTCATGCACTCGCGGTAGCTCAAGTTGGCGCGGCAGTCGCCCTCCTCGACCTGCAGGGCGTGGTCGGCCCAGCGATCATCGCGCTGGCGTTCTACACGTGGGCCGGAGCGGCCGAGGCACTCGAAGGCGGGGCCCGTGCCCGCGCGGTCGCGATTGAGTTCGGCAGTCTGGCCCTTCTGGGGCTGGCGGTGGCGCTCCTCCTCCACCGTGGCTGAGCACGATTGAGCCCGCGTCCGCGCTCGCGTTGACAGGCCTCCGGGGCAGTGCTACAACAATGCGCCTTTGGCCCGGGCGACCCTCAGCCGGAGGGCCCCGCTCAATCCCGACAACTCGATCCCGAGACGGGAGCTCAGCATGACGATCTCTGAGAGCGACGTCGCCAATCGTCAGCGACGCCAGCTCGCCGACCTTGCCATCAGCCACGCAACGCGCGGGGAGTGGGAGGCCGCTGTCGAGGCCAATCAACAGCTCATCGAGCTGGGGCCAGATACGGATGGTTACAACCGCCTCGGCAAGGCACTCGCCGAGCTCGGTCGCCACGACGAGGCCCTGTCCGCGTACGAATCGGCGCTCGCCCGCGACAACACGAACCGCATCGCCGAGCGAAACGTGGAACGCCTGAGGCTGCTCGTCGCCAGCCAGGCGTCGGGCGACCTATCTGGCGATGGCAAGCCGGAGAAGGCGCCTGCCGCGGTCTTCATCGAAGAGATGGGCAAGACCGGTCACGCGCGACTCATCAACCTGGCAACCCCGGATATGCTGGCGCCGCTCTCACCGGGCGACCAGGTAACACTCAGGGTCTCCGGCGACCACCTGCTGGCGATGGTGGGTGATGTCGAGATCGGTCAGGTTGAGCCCCGCGTCGGCAGTCGGCTCGTGAAGCTCATGAACGGCGGGAACCGCTACGAGGCGGCGATCACCATCGTCGCTCGGGACGGGGTGCGGATCATCATTCGCGAGACGTTCGCGCACGCAGCGAATTTTGGAAAGGTCTCGTTCCCGGGGAGCACCAGTGGCCGCGGGACTGACGTTCGACCGTACATGAAGGGCACCGCGCTCCGCTACGATGACGACGAGGAGAGCGAGGAGCTCGAGGAGGAGACCGAGGAGGTGGAGGAGCTCGACACCAGCCTCCCGGAATTCTCGTCGGAGCCCGAGCTCGAGGAAGAGCTGCTCGAAGAACCGTAGGTGTTGATTGAGCGAGGCCGAGCGGAGGAGCCTGGACCACGTCGTCCTTCCTCGCCGACTCCCCGGCCTTGCGCTGCTGGAGCGCTACTTTCCGGCGCCGGCTGACAACATCCTCGACGCGGAGCTAGCGGCCTTCGCGTCCCCTGGGGACACGGTGCTCGATCCGTGGGCCGGAACCGGGTGGACCGCCCGCCGCGCGATCGCCAACGGCATGCGCGCCATCGCAGCCGACCCGAGTCCCTTCGCACAGCTCGCCGCCCAGGCCTTCCTGCTCGCGCCTGAGCCCGCGGCACTTGATGCGGCATTCGCCCAGCTGGCTGCCTCGCGCCGGGTCGACGTGCCGCTTCGCCAGCACATCGAGGAGCTGTATGCCACCCGCTGCGCCGCCTGTCGTCGCCTGGTCGTCGGCGAGCAGTACATCTGGCCGCGCGATGCGGACGCACCAGGTCGCAAGGTGTACCGATGTCCCAGCTGTGACATCAGCGTGGGAGGGCCCGAGGAGCGCGTCGCACCCGTCGACGAGGTCGACCTCGCCAAGCTCGGGATCGACCGCGCGCCGACGGTCGATGCGCCACCTCCCGCTCCAGACCCGACTGAGACGGAGGACGACCTGCCGCCTGCGCCGGTGGGGCTCACTGGCGAGGTCAACGATTACGACGATCCGACCGTCGCCATCGGCGAGCCGGGAGGCCCGCCGCCGCCCGATCGAGCCGAGGTGGACGTACCGCTCGGCGAGTCCGATGCGGCGGCGCCCACGGCCATGGATGTCGGCCCTCGGTACTTCTCGACGGTGCATCCCGAGGCGGC
>JALYLE010000100.1 GCA_030774375.1 Chloroflexota bacterium
AGGGGACGATGGCACTGGCCATGCCCCGCTGGCGAGCGATCACGTCTGTCTACGTTCCGACCGTGGCGGCTGGGATCATGACCGGCATCGTCCTTGCCGTGTCGCGGGCGGTGGGCGAAACTGCTCCCCTCCTTTTCACGGCGCTCGGAAGCAACTTCGTGGTGACTGATATCAGCCAGCCGATGTCCGCCCTGCCGCTCTACATGTTCCAGAACGCGCTGAACATAGGCTTCCCTGCGGCACGCCAGCGCGCATGGGCCGCCGGGCTGACGTTGGTAGCGATCGTCCTGATCTTCAACCTGCTCGGCCGATGGCTGTCGAGCCGCACCGCACTTCCGGCAACACGCCGATGAGCATGGAGCCCGACGAGATGGCCGTTCAGTCCGGCGCGATCGGCATTCAGATCACCGCAAACCCTGCGACCGTGGCGCGGGAGCGCGAAACGCCAGTCGAGGCGACCCAGCGTCCGGCCTCGATCGAGGTGCGCAACCTGTCCGCGTATTACGGCGCCAAGATCGCTGTCAGCGACGTCACGTTCGACGCCGCCCAGCGAGCAGTAACTGCCATCATCGGGCCATCCGGCTCGGGCAAGACCACCGTCTTGCGCGCGTTGAACCGCATGCTCGAGGTGGTGCCAGGGGCCCGCATCGAGGGTTCGGTTCGGTTCCACGGGCTCGACATCTACGATCCCAAGATCGAACCGGCCGCGGTGCGCCGTACGATTGGGATGGTCTTCCAGCAACCCAACCCATTCCCGACGATGTCGATCTTCGAGAACGTGGCGGCCGCCGCGCGCTTCAACGGGATCGTTCGCACCAAGGCGGAGGCGGGAGAGCTGGTCGAGCGTAGCCTCCGCTCGGCAGCCCTGTGGGACGAGGTCAAGGATTCGCTCGACAAGTCGGGCGCCTCGCTCTCCGGCGGCCAGCAGCAGCGCCTCTGCATCGCTCGCGCTCTGGCCGTCAACCCGGAGGTGATCCTGATGGATGAGCCATGCTCGGCCCTTGACCCGATCGCAACGCTGCAGATCGAGGAGCTCGCACGAGAGCTGCGGCAGCATTACGCGATCGTGATCGTGACCCACAACATGCAGCAGGCGGCGCGTGTGTCGGACAAGACCATCTTCATGAGCATGAACGAGCAGCGCGCCGGCTACGTCGTCGAAACCGGCGCCACGGCGCAGATCTTCACCAACCCGGTGAACAAGATCACCGAGGACTACATCACCGGGCGCTTCGGCTGATGGAAGCGCGACGACTCCCCGAACCGGTCCCGGCCGAAGCGGCGCCCCCCGCGCACCGCGAGCCGCGCGCGACGCTCGACGAGGAGCTCGACGGGCTGCGGGACGACGTGCTGCGCCTCGGGGGGCGTGTCGAGGATGCGCTGGAGCGAGCTGGACGGGCGCTCACCGAGCGCGACGTCGACCTCGCCGATCATGTCCGCTGGGACGACGCCGAGACGAACGAGCTGCAGCGCCGGATCAACGCGGAGATCACGACCCTGATCGCCACCCAGCAGCCGATGGCGCGCGACGTGCGCATCATCCTGGCCCTGCACCATGCGTCCGCCGAGCTCGAACGGATGGGCGACTACGCGGTGAACATTGCCAAGCTCGCCCAGCAGATGGCCTCCGAGCCGGAAACCCCGATCTTCCCGCAGATCCCACAGATGGCCCAGGTCTGCCGCGAGCAGCTGCGCGATGCGATGCGGGCGCTGGTCGACGTCTCCGAGGACGCGGCGCGGGCGGTGTGCGCCCGAGACGACGAGCTCGACGAGCTGTACTCCGAGGTCTACGAGACGGCGATCGGCCTGATGGAGGCGGCACCCGAACGCGCACGGCAGGCGACGCACATGTTGTTCGCCGCGCACCAGCTCGAGCGGCTTGGCGACCGGGTGACGAACATCGGAGAGGATGTCGTCTACCTGGCCACCGGGCGCGTCGAGGACCTGAACGGCTAGCTGCGCCGCATGTCTTCGATCCGACGAAAGATCCTGTTGGTCGAGGACGATCGGACCCTGCGCCAGGCTCTCACCTTCAACCTCTCAAGGGAAGGGTATGACGTGCTCACAGCTTCGGAGGGCCAGACGGCGCTGGGGATGGCGCGGGCGCAGCGCCTCGACCTCGTCCTGCTGGATGTGATGCTGCCGGGGATGAGCGGAATCGAGGTCCTGCGCACGCTTCGACGCGAGGGGATCAGCACGCCGGTGATCGTCCTCTCCGCCAAGGGCGACGAGATCGACCGGGTGGTGGGTCTCAAGGTGGGTGCCGACGACTACGTTGCCAAGCCCTTCTCGCGCCCCGAGCTGCTCGCGCGCATCGAGGCGGTGCTCAAGCGCAACAGGCGGACATCGTCGGAGGACCCGGACGAGGAGCCGATCACCAGCGGACCGATCGCCATTAACCGCGCGCGGCGCGAGGTGCGGGTCGGCGGCGAGCTGCTGCACACGACCACCAAGGAGTTCGACCTGCTCGCCTACCTCGCCGCACATCCCGGCCGCATCTTCACCCGCGACCAGCTCCTGTCGAGGATCTGGGGCTACGACTACACCGGCGATGGCCGGACTGTGGACGTGCACGTGAGCTGGCTTCGCTCCAAGTTGCGGACGGCGGATGGCCACAACTACTTCCGAACCGTGCGGGGCGTCGGGTACGCGTTCGCCCCGAGAGCGTCCGGATGACGGACCGCGCCATGCTTCACCCTCTCACCCCCGGCGGTGAAGGCGACGACCCAGCGATGCCCGTTTCGGGGCGCGCCGCCGCTGGTCAAGCCGAGGTGGCGCTCGACTCGCTGCTGGATGGCACGGGAAGCGACTTTCTGCTCCTGGCGGACCGCCGCCTCCGCGTCGCGCGGGCCGGCGCGATGGCGGCCGAGCTGGCGCGGCGAAGCGTCGCGGAGCTGCACGGCATGAGCCTCATCGCGGCATTCGGCTCGATCGCACTCGACGCACTCGCCCGCGAAGCACTGGAGGCCAACGAGACCCGCACCGGCGAGGTGCAGCTCGGCCAGCTCGGGAGCCGGACCTTTCTCGTGGATGCCATCCCACTGGCGACGACCGGGCTCCTGCTCTTCCTCCACGACGTCACCGGCATCCGTCGCGTCGAGCGCGTGCGGCGCGACTTCAT
>JALYLE010000101.1 GCA_030774375.1 Chloroflexota bacterium
GACGTGACCGCATCCGATCCGCACCAACTGCGCCCCGACCACCTGCCGACGCCCTTCACGGCTGACGAGATCCGCGCTGGCTGCCAGCCAGGTCGGACGTTGCGAACCCGGGTGGTCCGAGCGGGCCAGGACGAGGTCGTGCACGTCACCCGCTTCGTCTCCGCCGACGCGGAGGGCGCGGAACAGGAATCGTGGGAGGAGACGCCGGAGGGCACGCGCCTGAGCGACCCGCAGCGTCGGCGATCGACCTGGCTCGGGTTTCAGGAGCACGCCTCCTTCCCGGCCGCCACGACCGAAGTCGCCGAGGAGGAGATCGAGATCCCCGCCGGGCGCTTCGCGTGCCTCCGCTACACGAGCCGCGACGGCGAGAGCGTCAGCACCTTCTGGTTCGCGCGATCGGTGCCCGGGATGCCGCTCCGCTTCGAGGAGCGGGTGAATGACGTCGTCGTGTTCTCCTCGACGGCCATCGAGAACATCCCGGGCCGCGAGCTCTAACCTCCCGAAGCTGCGTGGATGCGATTCCGCTCCTACTTGGATTCTGGCCGCGCGATCAGCGCCACTGATCAGCCGGCGCGAATGGTCGCGCTCAGGCCCGTTCTGATCAGCGCCAGTGATCAGCCGGCGCGAATGGTCGCGCTCAGGCGCGCGCTGAGCAGTCGGGCTGCTGCGACGCAGCGAGCTGCCTCCTCCCGCGGCTGGCGAGGAGCCGGACCGATCGGGAGATGCCCAGGCGGACCCGACTCGAGGCGCCCTAGCGGATTACGGCGACCACCATGGCAATGGCATAGCCGGCGAGCAGCAGCAGCCCGGTGTAGAGATGCAGCTTCACGTTGGTCCCCATGAACGCCATGAGCGCGTAGGGGCTGTCGTAATGCTGGTGGATCCCGCGCGAGACCTGGAAGACGAGGGGTAGCGCCGCCAGCGCGACGATCGTTGGCCAGGGCATGACGCCGGTCGCCACAGCCGCGACGACGAGCCCGAAGGCCACCAGCCCCGCCACAAAATAGAGCCGCTCGACCGCAGCCTGGCTCAGTCGGACGACGAGGGTGCGCTTCCCCGCTGCCGCATCCCCGAGCCGGTCCGGGATCTCGTTCACGTACAGGATCAAGGCGATCAGGATGGCGACCGGCAATGACGCGACCAGTGGCTCCCATGCAAGGTGCCCCCTCTCGGCGACGTACGCACCCAGGAGCATGATCGGTCCGAAGCCGGCCGCCACCGCGATCTCGCCGAGTCCGCGGTACACCAGCTTGAGCGGGGGTGCGGTATAGGCCAGACCGATGAGCACCCCTGCCACACCAATCGCCAGCAGCTCCCAGCTGGGCCGAATCGCCAGCAGTGCCAAACCAACCACGATGGCCGCCGCGTAGAGACCAACCGCCACCGCAACCAGCTGGCGCATCGTGACCAGGTCGTAGTGGACGACGCGCGAGCCGCCGCTGAACTGCGTCGGATTGACGTTCGCCTCGTCGGCGCCGGAGAGGGTGTCGAAGATGTCGTTCGTGACGTTGGTGGCGAGGTGGGCCAGGCTGCCGCCGATGACCACCAGCGCAGCGATGAGCCAGTCGAACGGTCCGTGCCGGGCCGCGATCACAAGTCCGAGCAGCACAGGCACAAGGGTTGCGGTCAGGAAGGGCAGGCGGGTAGTCCGCAGGATCAGCCAGCCGAGCGCCAGGCGCGGCTTGATCGGATGCCCGCGCACGGCCGAAAGCTCGGCAAGATAGCGGCGCGACTGCGGCACGGAGCGCTCCGAATACTCGAAGAACGGCGTCTCGGCTTCGTCCCAGCCCCAGGCGCGCTCGGCCGCAAGGGCAACAGTGCCATCGGACGCGGCGGCGGCGCGACCCCAGACTGAAAGGTATCGGCGCTCGTCGTAGCCGATTCCCGGTTGCGGCCGGATGTGGCTGCCGGTGGCGACCACCTCGCGGTCGGTCGGGATCGCGAGGCCGCCCGGCTCGTCGAGGAGCACGCGGCGGGCAGCGCCATCGGTCTTGAAGGTGGTGGCCACACTGACCGGGAAGCCAGCGTCGTCGACCCAGGAAACGACGACGAACGGGTAGCTCTCCAGCCGGGCGAGCGTTGCGGCGTCGACTGCATCCATCAGGCCACCGCCTCGTGCGGGGCTTCACTGACCTGCGGCGCCACGGAGGTGTCGCCGCCCGGCCAGAAGAAGCATCGCTCCGGCGTGATCTGGATGACCGCCCGCTCGAAGAAGAGAGGCAGCGCGACGCGGGCCTTCAGGAACTGGTCGATCGCCGGCTCCTTGCGCCGCCAGAGGTGCAGGATCAGCCGCTCCCATTGCGAGTGCGGATCGTCCTCGATCACGAGCGCGGTCCCCTGGATCGTGGCGCGATCGGCGTTTCCCTTCATGGCCACCGGGTCGGATAGGGAGACCGCAACCCGAGGGTCGCGCTTTATGTGCTCGAGCTTGCGAGAGAAGAGCGTGCTCGAGTGCATGAAGATGAGCCCGCCGTCATACAGAGGGATGAGGGGGTGCGTGACCGGCCGGCCATCGGGCCGCACCACCGTCAGCTCGCCCACGAGCGCCACGTTCAGCAGCTCTTCGACCGGCTCCGGCAACCAACCCACGTGAGCCTCCTCGTTAAGCGTCGGAAATTAGCTACCTGAAGATAGCACATTATTTCGGAGGTGCTGCCCACGCCGTTTGCGGCGTGGGTAACTAACGGCGACCGAGACCTCCAACACCGTCCAAACAAGCGTTTCACTGGGCATGCCTTACACAGGCAGGCAAATTCTGGCCAGATCGACCGCGGCGCAGCGCCTGAATCTCCGTTAGGTACCTGAGTGGCAAACAGGGGCGAGGCTCGCCGGGGAGCCGACAACCCCGAAGGATAGGCGGAAGCCGCGTGGCGCTTCGATCCGGCGGCGTACACTCCCGGCCGATGGCCGGCCGTCCCAATCACGTCGCCTTGGTTCGCTTCCCCGGTGGGAAGCTCCGCTCGCTCGACGAAGCCGAGCTGGGCCAGATCGACAAGCTGCGCTCCAAGCCAGGCTGCCTGATCTGGCTCGACATCACCGATCCGGTCGACGAGGACATCGGTCTGCTGCGGGAAGAGTTCGACGTTCATCCTCTGGCGGTCGAGGACCTCCAGTTGCGGCGCCAGCGCCCCAAGGTCGATACCTACCCCGGGCAGCACGTGATTGTGACCTACGAGGTGCACGGCGCCGCTGACGACTCCGAGGCTACCCCGCTCGATGACGACGGTCCCGCGCTCGGCGAGATTCACCTGTTCGTCGGCCCGGGCTACCTGGTCAGCGTCCACTGGGGACCATCACCGGTCGTGATCGATGTCCGCGAACGCTTCTCGAAGCGCACCGATGCGCTGGGGACCACGGTCAGCGGGCTCCTCTACGCCGTCCTCGACGAGGTCGTCGACGGCTATTTCCCGGTGCTGGACGCGCTCAGCGAGCGGATCGACGAGCTCGAGGACCAGATCGTCGCCGGCAATCAAGGTGGCGGCACGCTTCGCGAGGTGCTCAGCATCAAGCGCCAGCTCCTGAAGCTGCGCCGGACGCTGGCCCCGCAGCGTGACGTCGCAAATACGCTGCTGCGTCGGGAAGTCGAGCTCATCGAGGATGCCATCCTTCCCTACTTCCAGGACCTGTATGACCACCTCGTCCGGGTTCTGGATCAGCTGGATCTGTACCGCGACCTGATCGCAGCAACCCTCGAGGCGAACCTTTCGGTCACGAGCAACAACCTGAATGCGGTGATGAAGCGGCTCACGGCGTTCACCGTGGTGCTCATGGTGCCCACGCTGATCGCGGGCATCTACGGCATGAACTTCCGATACATGCCCGAGCTGAGCTGGCCGTTCGGCTACCCCTTCGCCCTTGCCGTGATGGGTTTGGCGATGACGGGCCTCGGCATCTTCTTCGTGCGCAAGGACTGGTTCTAGCCGCTCTCCCGTCCTTCTTCGCTCGGCCGCCGAGACCTGCCCTCCTTTGACGTCAAGTGTCTTGACATCAAGAGAATAGGAAGGGCTAGAATGGCTACTCCGTGAGCACGACGCGATCTCTCCCCACGCCCGCCGGACCCGCCATCGAGGCGATCGACCTGGTGCGCACGTACCGGACGCACACCGGCGTGATCCGCCGCCATCGGCTCGACGTCGAGGCGGTGAAGGGCATCACCTTCGCCGTTGAGCCGGGCGAGCTCTTCGGCCTTCTCGGACCCAATGGCGCGGGGAAGACGACCACCATCAAGATGTTGATCACCCTGCTCCTTCCCACATCGGGCACCGCGACGGTGATGGGCCTCGACGTGGTGCGAGACACGACGGAGGTGCGCAAGCGGATCGGCTACGTGTTCGGCGGGGATCGGGGTCTCTATGACCGCGTCAGCGGGCTCGACAATCTCCGCTATTTCGCCGAGCTGTACGGAGTCGATCCCGCCGAGCAGTCGCGGCGTATCGGTGCGTTGCTCGAGCTGGTCGGGCTGACCGGCCGCGAGCGGGAAAAGGTCGAGGGTTATAGCCGCGGAATGCGGCAGCGGCTGCACATCGCCCGCGGCCTGCTGCACGACCCCGACGTCCTCTTTCTCGA
>JALYLE010000102.1 GCA_030774375.1 Chloroflexota bacterium
GCTGTGTATGACTTGTGGATGGCCGGTGGGCTGCGTGTGGACAAGATGTGCAGCGGCCGCCAGGTGAGGAGATCGCGCGGCTCTTCGACTAAAACCGCCCGTGTAGGGCCCGCATCGGCCGCTACTACGGAGGAGGGCGGGGGCGGCGGCTCGCCGATCAATCCGTCGCAGCCGCGATCACCTTTCGTTTCTTCGAGACGCCTCGGCTAGCCTGCGAAACGGCCCGGCAGGCGCATTGGCCATCGGCGAGCTTGTAGTGTGGCCCAGAGCAGTAGACGCCGGGCGTTCCGTCGTCGTGCGGCCAGAGGCTGTCGTGGCGGCACCACGCGTAGCGGTCGTGATCGATGTCGCTGCCGCGCTTGCTCACTGCCGTGCTCGTGTCACGACGATTACGCTGACCTTGGCGCCGCCGGTCGTCAAGTGCCGGGGACAAGATCGGCCCCTTATTACGCCCGGTAATCCAACGGCAGGCGGGAGCCCCAAATGGGCAATCCGTGCGCCCCTTAGCGGCCTGCTCATATCGGTCTGGATATCAGATGGCCAATCAGGCGGGGCTCGTGGGTGATTGGATTACCCCGGGTCATAACGCGCCCGCACAGGGTCTAAAGCAGGATGATCGCGTCCCCGCCTGGATCCTTCCCCGCCGCGAGAGCTGCGAGCGCCACTCGGGCTGGGACCGGGAACGCATCGAGAAGCGCGGGGCCGGCATCACGCACCGCCTGGCGGTTCGCGCGCGACGCACTCAACAAGAGGACCAGGCGATCCGTCCCCAGGTCCCGATGCTTCAGCCGCGCCGACCGGGATTGCGACTGGACGTCAGCCAGTCGGGTCACCGCCTCGATCAAGATCGAGCATTCTGGAATGCTGATGCGCGAGTCTCCCGCACGCAGGTCGCCGGCGATCGGAACCGGCACCTCCTGCTCCCACCGCCACGTCGCTGTAATTCGAGCTCGGAATCGGTTGAGGAGGGCGAGCTGCGGTGCGTCGAGCAGGCGGCGCCCACCCGGATAGGCGCGAAGGGTGAGCCGAAGACCGACAGCGGCCGCGTGGCGGTACAGCGCCAGGAGCCGTACGGACGGGCGGCGACCCCGCTCCGTCAGGCTGACCTGAGCCTGAGAGCACCCCAACTGGCGAGCGACCCAGGATTGAGTCTTGCCGCTGGTGATGCGCGCTAGCCGGAGCTCGCGACCCGCCTGCTGGCTGGCCCAAGCTGCCTGCTCGGCGGCTTCGTGGAGCACGTTGCTTCGGCTTGGCACGAACAGAGCCTGACCGATGGCGGTTACCGCCCCGTTACTGCTCGCGCCGTCGCGGCATTACGCCACGTAATGCAACGGACGATGGGCTTGACTCACCGCGCCCCGGCATTACGCCATGTAATGCAACGGGCATGGGGGCCGTGATTGGCTGGCAAACGGTCCGGGCTATACGCAACGAGATATAGATCGGCTACTGAAAGGCCCGCCCTTGGGCTCTCGACCGCCATTGGATTACCAGGCGTAATAGACCGATGAAGGCGAGGCCGATGGCGGGCGCCTTGGGACGCCAGCCGGGGCCAACGCGTCTTCAGGCCATGGAGCCGGGAAGGAGGACGCGGCGTGAACGGCGGGTTTCGGGGACGCGAGCGGGGCGAAGGCCCTTGGGCGGCACGCCCAGGAGGGCGGCGAGCTCCTCGGCAGGCATCGGTTCGGCGAAGTCGAAGCCCTGACCGAACGCACAGCCCATCGCCCGCAGCTGGGCGAGCTGCTGGGGCGTCTCGATCCCCTCGGCCACGACTGCAATCCCCAGGTGACCCGCCATCTCCACGATCCCGACGATCAGGGACTCGGCGCGTGAGCCGGGGCTCAACGCGGCGATGAAGCTCTTGTCGATTTTCAGGATGTCGAACGGGATGCGGCGCAGCTGGCTGAGCGAGGCGTACCCCGTTCCGAAGTCGTCGATGGCCAGCCGCACGCCCGTCTTGCGCAGCTCGTGAAGGGCGACCGAGGCGGCGTCGTGATCGAGGCGAACGCTCTCGGTCATCTCGAGCACCAGCTGACTCGGCGCCAGGCCGGAAGCGGCAAGCGCGCGAGCCACGACGGCCGGGAAGTCGGGCTGGATGATCTGGATTGGCGAGAGGTTGACGCTGACGAAGAAGTCGTCTGTGATCGAGGGGGGCGAGGTGATCGAGGTAGTCGTGCGCGAGGTAGCCGAGGCGGGCGAGATGCCCAAGCTGCCCGAAGCAGCCGAGGCACCGGAGGCGCTCGAGGCGGCCGGAAAGTCCGGAGAGCCGAGCCCCGACCACTTGGCGCCTTCGCGGCATGCCACGCCCAGGATCCACTCACCCAGTGGAACAATCGTGCCGGTCGCCTCGGCGAGCGGGATGAACTCCATCGGCGCCAAGAGCCCTCGCCGCGGGTGGCGCCAGCGGACCAGCGCCTCGATACCCGCCAGCGTGCCGGGCC
>JALYLE010000103.1 GCA_030774375.1 Chloroflexota bacterium
AGGTACCAGTTGCCGGTCCGATACGTCTCGAGATACGACCGGACGGCGCCGTACCACACGATGTAGAGCAGCGCGATGTCGCCGTCGAAGAGGCGTCGCGCGAAGCGCCGGCCAACGTAGAGCAGGATCGCCATCCCGATCAGGTTGAGGATCGCCTCGTAGGCGAAGAGCGGCACGAAGCGCGTCGTGTCGACAGGGAATGCGATCGGATCCCACGGGGTACCTGCGCGGTGAGCGGCGTCGATCGGGATCCCCCACGGCAGGGTCGTTGGCGGCCCGTACAGCTCCTGGTTCACGAAGTTTCCCAGGCGGCCAATCGCCTGGCCGAGCAGCAGTGCAGGCGCGAAGATGTCGAGCCAGCGCGCGAAGTTGAGATGGTTCGCGCGCGCATAGAACCAGATGCCGATCGTCCCGCCGATGATCGCGCCAGGAATCCCGATGCCGCCGTTCCAGATCTGCGGAATGAGCCACGGGTCCTTCGAGTAGAGCGGGCCCCACTCATGGATGACGTGATAGATCCGCGCTCCGATGACGCTGGTCACGATCACAATCAGCAACATCGACCAGCCCTGCTCGGGGTCCTCGCCCCGCCGACGGGCCTCAACGGTCCCGAGCAGCGCGCCGACGAGGACCGCGGCGGCGATGATGATCCCGTACCAGTGGACCGATATCGGGCCGAGCCGGACGGCGATCGGGTCGATGAACATCGCGGGCGATTCTACTCCGGCGCAGCCGATGCGCCGCCCGCGGCGGCCTCGATCGGCGCGGTGCCAGCGTCACCGGTGACGGCGGCAATTGCAGCTGCCGAGGCCTCGGCTGAGCCGAGGTGTGAGGCGGAGCCGGGAAATCGGTCCAGCCGTAGCGATGGGAAGAGCGCGCTCCAGACGACGGCCACCGCGATCGTCGCGATGCCTCCGACCACCGCCGCCGGTACGACCCCCCACCACGCGGCGGTGACCCCAGACTCGAACTCGCCGAGCTCGTTGCTGGCGCCGATGAAGACGGCGTTGACCGCGCTCACCCTGCCGCGGATGGCATCCGGAGTCTGCAGCTGCACGAGCAGATGGCGGATGTACATGCTGACCATGTCCGCGCCGCCCAGGACCACGAGGGCCGCGAGCGACACCGCAAAGCTGGTCGAGATGCCGAAGACCAGGGTGGCAGCCCCAAACAGGGCCACGCATCCGAAGAGCCAGCGACCCACCCGGCTGCGCAGCGGGCGAACGGCGAGGACCACGCCAGCCACCCCGGCTCCGACCGCCGGAGCGGCGCGGAGGAGACCGAGGCCGGTTGGTCCCACGTGGAGGACGTCGCTGGCGAACGCCGGGAGGAGCGCCATCGCCCCGCCGAAGAGCACCGCAAAGAGGTCCAGGGAGATGGACCCGAGGACGGCTCGGTTTCCGCGGACGAAGGTTATCCCCGAGAAGAGGCTCCTCATGCTGATCGGCTCCGCGGCCCGCGTGCGGCCACCCTTCCGCAGCCCGAGGGTCATCACGGCGCCAGCGAGAAACAGGATCGCGCACGTGATGTAGACCCACGTCGTGCCCAGCAGGATCAGAACGCCCGCCACCGCGGGTCCGCCGATGGTGGCGACCTCCAGGAGAGACGTGTTCAGCGCCACGGCATTGCCAAACACGCTGGCGGGCACGAGGTTCGGCAGCAGCGCCTGAGTGGTCGGCATGATCATCGCCCGCGCCGTTCCAAAGAGAGCCATCACCGCGAAGATGGGACCTACCGCGGTGTTCGCCGACAGGCTGAGGATCGCCAGCGCCCCCGCGGCCAGCCCGGCAATCGAGTAGCAGGCGAGCACGATCCGGCGCCGGTCATATCGGTCTGAGAGCTGGCCGGCGGGCAGGACGAGCACGATGAAGGGCAGGAACTGCGAAAGACCGATGAGGCCCAGGTCAAATGGGTTGTGGGTGATCTGAAAGACCTGCCAGCCCACCGCCACCGTCTGCATCTGGACGGCGACCGCCACCACGAAGCGCGCCGTCAGGTAGCGCCGGACATCGGGATACCCGAGGGCGGCAAAGCGTATCGCGGGTGCCGTGGCCCCTGGATCGCCGGCCATGGCCGGGCACCATACCGCAGTTGCGCCGCAGGGCCGCTCGTCAAAGCTCTTCCCGCTGGTGTGAAAGGCGGGTAGGCTGCCCGCCACGCGAGGAGGCGAGGACCTTCAGTGGCGATAGCTGTGGAACCGACCGCGGACCTTGATCGCGACGAGTTCGGCCGGCCGTTGTCCGGGCTGGACACGTGGCAGCTGCTGGCGGTGACAGCCTATTGGCTGGCGATCACCGTTCTGTGGGGCGCATTCACATTCAGTGTCATCCCGCGGCTCGTGGAGTCGCCGGGCGTCCTTGGCAGCTCGCACCATCCGCTCGCCGGGCTGGCGATCGGGGTGATTACAACGGCCGGCGTGATCATCGCAATCCTGGTCCAGCCGACGATGGGTGCCATCAGCGATCACACGCGCTCCAGGCTCGGCAGGCGGAAGCCGTACATCATCGCCGGCACGGCGATGGACCTCGTTTTCCTCTCGCTGGCTGCCGTTGCATTCTGGAACCAGGCCTACTGGCTCTTCGTCGGGGCTTTTGCGCTGCTCCAGTTCAGCAGCAACTTTGCCCAGGGTCCGTACCAGGGCTACATCCCGGACTTGATTCCTACGCGACAGGTGGGTGTCGCCTCCGGCCTCCTCGGGGCGGCCAACATCGCCGGGAACCTGCTCGGCCCGGGTCTCGCGATCCTGTTCGTCGTTGTCCTTCCTGGGCTCCTGCACCTGCCGCAGGTAACGCTGGGACTCTTCGTGGCGATCGCGGTGGTCGAAGTGACGACCATGCTCATCACGGTCCGCTACGTCCCGGATCGGCCCGCGCCTGTGAGCAAGCTCTCGCTGCTCGAGCGAGCGAAGGGTGCGTGGGGCACTGACATCCTCGAGCAGCGAGACTACGTCTGGCTGCTCATCAGCCGCCTCCTGGTGTTGACCGCCCTTGTGAGCCTCCAGGCGTTCGCGGTTTTCTTCCTCGAGAACGCGCATGGCATGGATCCGGACCAGGCGCAGGTGCTCCAGTTCCCGCTGATCCTCACCGTTGGCGTGGCCGCGCTCCTCTCGGCCGTTCCCGGCGGGTGGATCTCGAACCGGATCGGCCGTAAGCCGGTCCTGTTTGCGGCGATCGGCCTCGGGTTCGTGGGAGCCGTGATCCTGGCGGTGGCCCCCGCCTACTGGATGGTCGTCGCCGCCGCGCTGCCGATCGGCATCTGCAGCGGCGTCTTCCTGGGCGTCGACTGGGCCTTGATGACCGACATCATCCCCAAGGCCGAGTCGGGCCGATACATGGGCATCAGCAACATCGCGGTGGCCGGCGCAGGGCCGATCGCCAGCACGGTCGGCGGACTGCTGGTCTTCGCGGCCAGCGCGGTCGCGCTGGGCCCGGCGCTGGCCTATCGGTCCATCTTCGTGCTGATGGCCATCGAGCTGGTGCTCGGTGCCCTGGCCCTGCGG
The DNA here is from genome assembly GCA_030774375.1 of Chloroflexota bacterium. The sequence goes on from JALYLE010000103.1 coordinate 3,500, forward strand.
CATGTCACCGAGCCGGCTCGGGCATCAGGCGCCCGCGCCGAGCCTGGGCAGGTGCCGTCCGCCGCCTAATGGATCGTGCTGAGGCCCGCCAGCGCCGGACCGGCC
>JALYLE010000104.1 GCA_030774375.1 Chloroflexota bacterium
CTCTCGACCCAGTGGTTCATACGAACCGGTCCGCTCGCGGCACCGGCACTCGCGGCGGTTCGCGATGGGCAGACGCGCATCGTTCCGCAACGGTTCGAGAAGGTCTATGCGCACTGGATGGAGAACATCCACGACTGGGCCGTCGGACGTCAGCTGTGGTGGGGCCATCGGATCCCGGCCTGGTTCTGTCCGGACGGGCACATCACCGTCAGCGATGCGGAGGCGGGTCCCGATGCCTGCGCGGAGTGCGGCCGACCCGCGGCCGAGCTCACGCAGGAGACGGACACCTTCGACACGTGGTTCAGCAGCGGGCTGTGGCCGTTCAGCACGCTGGGCTGGCCGGACCAGACGCCCGACATGGAGCGCTTCTACCCGACCACCCTGCTCGAGACCGGGTACGACATCATCTTCTTCTGGGTGGCCCGCATGATGATGCTGGGGATCTTCTGCACGGGACAGGTCCCCTTCCACACCGTCTACCTGCATGGTCTGGTGCGAGCCGGCGGTGGGGTGAAGATGAGCAAGACGAAGGGCAACGTGGTCGATCCCCTCGAAGTGATCGAGGAGGTCGGAGCCGATGCACTGCGCTTTGCCCTCGTCGCTGGCACGTCGCCCGGAAACGACCAGCGCTTGACGCGGGCGAAGCTCGACGGCGGCCGGAATTTCGCGAACAAGCTCTGGAACGCCGCGCGCTTCGTCATCGCCAGCCGTCCCGATTCGTTGGAGGCTCCGGACGGTGAGCCAACCCTCGGGGAGCGCTGGATCCGGTCACGGCTGTCCGCGACGATCGAGTCGGCAACGCGATCGCTCGATACGCTCGACCTTGGGGCGTATGTCGCGACCGCGTACGACTTCGCGTGGAGCGACTACTGCGACTGGTTCCTCGAGATGGCGAAGGTCGAGTTGCGCCGCCCCGATGCGACCGCCGGAGAGCGCGCCCGGATGTGGTCCGCGGCCGCCACCGTGCTCGCCGACCTGATGCGGCTCCTCCATCCGATCATGCCGTTCGTCACCGAGGCGGTCTGGGAGCCCCTGCGTGCGGCAACTGAGGCGCGCGACGTCGAGCTCCTGCTGACCGCCGCGTGGCCTCGCCCCGGGCCACGCGATGCCGAGGCGGAAGCGGCATTCGCAGATCTGGCCACGCTCGTCCGCGAGGTCCGCAACCTCAGGACGCAGGCCCACACGCCGGCGGGCGCCTGGTCGGCGCTCACGATCGCCGCTGCGGGCACTGAGTCGGAACGGAGGCTGCAGGAGATCGCGCGATACGTGGAGGCGCTCGCGCATGTGCGGCCGATGACGACCGCGGCTTCGACCGATCTGAGGCCCGCAATGGTTGCCGCGACCCCGTTTGGAGCGGCGTGGCTGGCCGAGGAGCGCCCGTCCGAGGGCGTCGCCGGTCAGCAGCGGGCTGCCTACCTGGTGCGCGGCATCGAACGCCTGCGCGAGCTGCTCGCGAGCCCCGACTTCGTGGCGAAGGCGCCCGCCGCCGTCGTCGAGCGGGAACGGGCCAGGCTCGCCCAGCTTGAGGATCAGCTGCGCCAGCTTCGGGCGGCCGACGGGGGATGATGCTATCCGCCGCCGGCGGCAGCCCCGCTGGAATCGGCTGCTAGAATCGCGACCGCCGTCCCTCTACAAGGTTCCAGATGTCTCTCTTCCGTCGCAAGAAGCCCGATGCGCCCCCACCTCCTCCTCCGGAGCCCGTGATCGAGGAGGTCACGGCGCAGCAATACCAGCTCAAGCTGGCCTTCATGGGCCGCAGCAGCGACGGCCTGCGCATGCCCGCCGACCCGGCCGTGGTCCATATGCTCCCGCACATCGTGGAGCCGCTCAGCACGACCCCGGTTGAGGTGCTCGCACCGCTGCCGTTGGAGTACAGCGACGCTGCACCCGCGGTGGAACGATTCAACGAGATCCAACAGTGGGTGCTCGCCCGCCGCGACGTGACCCCAATCGGCCGCCACGCGCTCTACGTCCTGGAGCTCACGGACACGCTGGACATGACCGTCGATACGTTTGCCTGCGGACTGCTCCACGGCGAAACCGATACGAGCGGCTACCCCGACTACCAGGCGATCGTCGGCGGGTTGGCGAGCCACTTCGACGAGCTCTCCGGCGAGCTGATCGTACGCGCCGTGGTCGGCTGGGGAGGCAAGGGGCAGCGCGGCGACACGGAGCGCATCGGTCAGCGCTTGCTGAGCTCGCTCTATCAGCAGGTCCTCGCGTCGGGCCACAGCCTGGGCGCCGCCGAGCAGGCGCGGCTCCCCCTGACGGCTTCGCGTGGTGCAGGCCTCACGTGCATGCACTGCGGGTTCGAGGCGCAGACCACGTCTGCTTTCTACTGCCCGAAGTGCGGCATGCGGATGCACGGGTAGCTCCCCAGTACTTCCGGGGAGCGACCCATAGGCCTCAGTCCCATTGTTGGGCGGTGGGGTCCAGCCGACACTGGTGGGGTTCGGAACCGTACCGACCGCACCGGAAGGAAATTGATGGAGCGACCCACCGTCCTGCTCGCGCTGGCGAACGACCTGCCGAGTACCGCCGAGGCGTTGCGACGCGCTGGCTTTGACCCACTGTTCACCGAAGCGGCTGCCGACCAGCTGACCCGGGATAACCTCCCCGAGATGGCCGTGATCGACTGCGACCAGGATCCCGCCGAGGTGCGGGCAATCCACGAGTGGCTGCATCACGGACGCGCCGTGCCGACCATCCTGCTGTTCAGCACGGATCCACCCGATTTCGCAACCGCGGTCGACGAGTACGCCATGAAGCCGTGCCCGCCGGAGGCGCTCATCTACCGTCTTCAGGCGCTCTTGATCCGCTCCGGCCGCCAGCTCCCTGGAGACACCACGACCGCGATCGATGGCCCAATGGTCGAGACAACGATGATGGGCGAAGGCCACGTCGTGAGCGTTTTCGCTCCCAAGGGCGGGGTCGGCAAGACGACCATCGCAGTCAACACCGCCATCGCCCTCCGTGAGCAGACCCGTGACCGGGTGCTCCTCTTCGACGCGGACGTCGGTGTTGGGAATGTCACGGCCGTCCTGGACGTTGGCATCAAGATGGGCCTCGCCGACCTGGCCGACTCAGACCCATTGGATTGGACCGACGCCGCGTTCGAGCACGTCACGATGGTTCACGAGCAGAGTGGCCTTCGGGTCCTCACCTGGGGTAACGACCCGGCACAATCCGAGCTCGTCACCGTCGACCTTCTGCTCGCCGCCCTCCGCTGGGCGAAGGCTCATCACACCTACGTCATCGTCGACAACCACCCGGGCTACGACGACCGGACGCTCGCGATGCTGACCCTTGCGACCGAGATCTTCCTGGTCGTCACGCCGGAGGTCGGAGCGATCCGCAACAGCGCGCAGTTCCTCGAGCTGGCTCGTGAAATCGGTCTCGGTGATGTCGTGCGGGTGATCGTGAATCGCGCCAACCACGGGATCTCCCTGAAGGACATGTCAACCACCCTCGGCCTACCGATCTCGGCGACTGTCGTCTCCAACGGACCGAAGGCCGTCATGGCGGCCAACCAGGGCCTGCCGGTGATCGACAAGTTTCCCAATGAGCGCATCAGCCAGGATCTGCACAACGTCGCCCGGCTGGTGACTCGCCGAGGCTTCGAGCCGGCGCCGCAGGCGGCGCGCCCCTGGTGGCTGCCATTCGGGACCCGCGCTTCGAACGCGTGACCCCCACGGCCGACGTTGCACCGGTGACCGGCGCCTGCCATCATGCGCCGGCCGAGCGGGACGACCACTCGAGCATCATTGCCTTTTGACGGCGCCCAGTCGGGCGAAGCGAGCAACCGTGCCGACCTATGACTACCAATGCCGCTCGTGCGGCACGATCACCGAGGTGGTCCACTCCATGACGGAAGATGGGCCGACCGCCTGCCCAGTGTGCGGCGGTTCACTCAGGCGGGTCATCCATCCGACTGGGATCATCTTCAAGGGGAGCGGCTTCTACAAGACCGATTCGCGCCAGCCCAGGGCGGGATCTACCTCCAGCTCGCCGGCCGGAGCAGCGTCGACCACGAGCGAAACGAGCACTACGAGCGGCGGGACCGGCGGGAGCACCACCACGAGCGGCGGAAGCGACGCAAGCCCTACGGGTGCGACATCATCCGCGGATGCCGCCGGGGGCGGATCGCCAAAGAAGGCCTCGACGCCCTCCGACGGAAACGGGTCCTAGGCTGATCGAGCCTGCTGGGTGCCGCAGCGCCGGCAGAAACGAGCGCTCGCCGAAAGCGACAGGCCGCACTCCCCGCAGCTCTGCACCCCCACTGCACTGAGTGCCGCCGCAACCTCGCGCGCCGATGCGTCCCAGAGTGGACTCGGGCCGATTCGCTGTGCGAGGTCGGACGCGTTTGCCGCGGCACCGCTCGACCGATATGGGAGCACGTTGCCGCGCTGAGCCGGCACCGTGCCGACGCCTGGGTCGTCGAGGCCCAGCAGGTCGAGGCTCGCCTTGCGGGCGGCGAGGGCCGGATGATCGGTTGGAGTCGGCGCGGGCCTCGGAACGAGGCGCGGCGGCGCCTCGACACGCGGCGGCTCCACGC
>JALYLE010000105.1 GCA_030774375.1 Chloroflexota bacterium
CGCGCGCCATAGGCTTGCTGAACATCGCGGCCGAGCGCCGCACCGAAAAAGGCAAACCCGGCGCAAGCCGGGGACGCAAATCCACGGGACTGGGGCCAGGGCGCAGGAACCAGTTAGCCGGGTCGCCGGAGGTATCACATGTCCTACCATCGGTGAAGGTGTAGCCGTCCGCACTCTTGTAAGGGGCACCTGACGCCGCATTCGAGAGCCGAACCTGGGCGCTCCAGGTCGTGCCACCATCCGAGCTGCGTGCATACCAGGTGTTGAACTTCCCAGTCCGGTCGTCCTGCCAGGCGAGACGGAAGTCTCCAGCGACGGGACCGGCGTCCATCTGCGGCACGTTGCTGTCACCGAGGCCATTCACCAGCGTGGGCACACTCCAGGTCACTCCGTCGCTCGAGGTCCTCACGAAGAGCGACTTCGGTCCATTCGTGACGCTCGAGAACGAGTAGGCAAAGGCCATCTGACCTGCCCCGTCGATGGCGATGGCGCCGGTCGCCGCGAAGTAGTCGGGATAGCAGCCAGACACCGCACAGGGCGGTGGCGGAGATGAGACGCCGAACGAGGTCAGCCTGGGATTGGCGCAGGAGGTGGTCGCGGAGGGAGAGCATCTCAGCAGCGCCACGTCGCTCGACCCGTCGAAGTCGTGCCCGTGCCCCGACACGGTGCTCTCGCCATTGAGCGCGAAATACACGTCGCCGTTGGGCGCGATCGCCCCACCGTTTGCGTACCACCAAACGTGGTCGGCGTTGACCTTCTGTGGCGGCAGGAAGGAGCGGCCGTAATCGTGCGAGGCCGCGACCATGTTGTCGAACTTGTGGTTGAAGGCGACATACACGTCCTGGCCCGACGGCGAGATCACGAGGATGGGTTTGTCCATGTAGGAGAGGCCGCCGTTCATCGTGACGGGTGCGCTCCAGGCGGAACCTCCGTCGTGCGACGTGAACAGCTGCACGCCGGGATCAAACTGGTCCAGGAAGGCGACATAGATCGTCCCGCAGCCGCACGCGGCGTTCGTGTCGTTCGCCACCCGGATCTGCGGATCGAACTGCCAGCCGATGGTCTTGCAGGCGACTCCGCAGACGAACGTCTGCGCGCCGTACGTTCCGCCGCCGTCGATTGAGCGCCGGAACAGGACGCTGGTGCCCGGGCAGTTGCCCTTACACGCGCTGGCATTGATACCGGTGATGAGCTGGTAGACGCGGTTGGGATTTCCGGGGTCAACCGCGACCGTCGGCTCCCAGTTGCTCTGGTGCTTGGGGTTGATGTCGTAGCCCGCGGCGCGCTCGTCGGCGAAGCCTGACGACGCGGAGATGGGCACGGCCGCCGTGGTTGCGAGGGCGAGTGAGGCTGCCAGCGCCAAGAACGCCGAGCGGTATGAAACTCGTGAACGCACTCCGGCGCCTCCTCGACGTGGCGTGTGATGGATTGAAACGAAGGCCCGGCCGGAGCCGGGCCCTCGTTCGGTTGCGCGACCTTAGGGTCGGCCCTGGTGCTAGCGACGGCGCCGCCGACGCAGGACACCGATTCCGATTATCGGTACGACCGAGGCCAGGGCGAGAAGCCCCGAGCTGGGTGACGCCAGTGTGATGGTTGTGTCATTCCCAATCGGGCAGCCGAGCTCATTGGCCGCGGAGTACTTGGCATGGAACGCCTGGAAGCCCGCCGTCCCGCCGGCAACGGCGGTTGCCCAGTCAGCCAGGATCGTTGCCGTGCTGTATGGGTAGGCGCTCCCCAGGAAGGACGAGTTCAGGTAAGCCGCGATCAGATCGCGTGCCGCCTTGCGCGCCCAGACATTCGTTCCGCCCGATCCGACGATCTCCAACATCGTCATGTTGTCGACCGTTGTGTTGCCGGTTGCCAGGAAGAACGAGCTGAAGGTCTGGGACTGGATGAACGGGTTCGTGCCGATGCCACCGTGAGACGTCCAGTCGGGATCGTTCACGATGTTCCAGAGCTTGATGCCAACGCCGCCCTGCCAGAAGCCAGGTGTGCAGCCCTGCCCCGGACTCGTGACCACCACCGTCTCGGCGCCGCAGGTGCTGGTCGAGCCCAGGTTGTTGGCATCACCGGAGTAGACCGCCCAGAACTCGTAGGTGCCCGCGGCGGTCAGGTTGACGTTGCCGGACTTGGGTACCACCCCGGCCGCGACGGTCACCGTGCTGATCAGGGTGCCGGCCGTGCAGTCGGTGGCGCCGGTCTGCTTCTGGAAGTAGTAGCTCACCGTGCCGGCGGCGTCGGAGGTCTTGCCGGACAGCGTGGCGGTGTCATAGACCGAGGTCGGGTTGGGCACGCTGGCCCCGTCGGCGACATTGCTGTCGTCGGCGGTCTTCTTGACCTGGGTGGCCGTGGTCGTGGTGTTCACGATGTGCGTGTTGGTGAACGTGCAGACGACGTGATCCGTTTCCCCAAGGACCAAGTTGCTACCTGGCGTGTAGGTGGTTGCCGCTCCACCGTTAAAACTGCACACGGCGCCAGTGAAGCCCCAGTGCGCAGGCGGCGCGTTCTCGAGGATCGTGAAGGTGCCGGGGTCGACGATGTAGGTCTGCGTCGCCCCGGTCCCGCCGGAAGTGGTGATGCTCGGGTCCGGCGTTGGTGCCGATGGACCGGTGACGTGGAAGGTGAACGTGTTGTCCCCGCCGATCGTGTTCTTGACGATCTGCAGGGTCGGATACTCCTTGACCTTCCACTCCTCGAATCCGCCGTCGCTGATGTATACGCCCCCGGTCGTGCCCCACTGGTTGAAGAGAACGAAGTAGGTCGCGCACGCGGGGTTCTTATAGCCGCATTCGGCCGGGATCTCCGTGATGTTGGTCAACGGAATGCGGTAACGCAGGTCGCCGCGACCAGATCCCTGGTTCACATCGTTGATCTTGATCGTGCCGGAGAAGTCGTAGACCTTGGTGGCAGTATTAGGGGCAGGACCGGTGAAGGGATACCCGGTCAGGTCGGGATTGGCCGTGAAATAGACCTCGATGTCGTTCAGAGATATCGTCGGGTCGGTCTGACCGTTGCCCTCGTTGATGTCTGCGAAGAGCTCCCAGTAGTTCACTCCGCCGATGGTGACGACCGGGATGTCACTCAGTAGGATCGCGTGCGTCCAGGTCCCCGTCTTGGTGTCGAATTCGAGCGTCCCATCCGTGTTGTAGCCCTTTTCAGTGGGGCTGCCCTGGATCCGAACAAACGAGTGGAAGGTTCCAGTCCCGGCGGAGCCGAATGTCTGGTTCTGATCGCCGATGTACTCGAGGGTCGCACCGGCGCTCGTCGTACATACCGCATAGCCGGTCCGGTCCGCGACCTCGACACTGTCGGCGGATCCATTGGTGCAGGATCCGGCAGCCCCGTTCCCGTCGACAACCAACGCGAGCGCCGTCGCGGCAAAGAGCACCGCAATAAGACCTGTGCCTAAAAGCGCGGAACCGATCGTGTACTTCGGATGCCGCATCCGGCGCCCACGGCCGCGAGACGGGCGCGGACCGGCGGCTCGGCGCGGACGGGCCGAGTGGACAGGGCGGCGCGAACTTGCCGCCTCGAGACGAGCTTCCAGCCATGCCTCGTATTCGCCGGGACTCATGGTTCGACCAGTCACGGGTGCCCCTCCAGATCGAGTACTCGGGCCGCAGCCAGACCGCGGTCGGATTGGGGTTGCCATAAGAACAGAGCGAAGCGGATAGGCCTAACCCTCCGGATGGAGGCGTCCAACGCCGCAACTGGCTCTCGCACATGCGAGCGCCACCCCGGTCTCGACGGAAAGGGCGCGCGAGGCTATTTGGCGGCAGGGCAGCACGCCTACGATTGGGCCCGCTATGGCTCGGGCGACCTACCGGTCCCAAAAAGGCACTCGGGATCGGTACCACATGAACGTAGTTCTCGGCTCTGCACCCGTCAATACCGAACCCGACCGGA
>JALYLE010000106.1 GCA_030774375.1 Chloroflexota bacterium
TCGGCGATGAACGGGTTCTTCGACCGCGTGTATGCCGCGCGGTCCCGGCCCACGCTGGATACCAGTTGTCGTTTCAGAGCCACGTACTCGGCCGCCCGCGCCGGGTGGGCGTGAAGGTAGTCGCGGAAGAGGAGGTGTGCCCTCTCCCATGTCCCTCCCGCCTGGCACACGTGGACGTGCACCGTCCGCGGCTCGCCGGCGGCCGGCCGAAAGAATCGATGCTCCGGCTCCCTGGCGCGAAGTTGCCAGCCGAGCGACTCGATCTGCGAGCGATACTCGTCCTCCGCGTCCAGGCGAGCAACGCTCACCTGGACATCGATCACCGGCTTGGCCTCGAGGCCTGGTATTGCCGTCGAACCGATGTGGTCGATTCGCAACGCTGCCGGGCCAAGAGCGTCAGCGAGCTGGCGTCGGATGTGATCAAAACGTCGGGGCCAGGATGGATCGGACCTGACCAGCTCAACTGGCTCCCCGCCTTCGTCAGCGAACCACTCAGCACCGTGACTCTCAGCGTGCATCGATGTTCCGGCGCACCATTGGCGAGGCGCGCGGTCGGCGAGGCGCACATCTGGCGCCACCCTGGTAGACCCGACTGCTAGGGCCGGACGAGGTCCGCGTAGGCATCGGGCCGGCGATCCCGGAAGAACTGCCACGTTTGGCGGACCTCCTCGATCTTGTCCAGGTCCAGATCCCGAACGATCAGCTCCTCGTCGTGGTCATCTCCAACGTCGCCGACAAACTGGCCGCGCGGATCGACGAAGTACGACTGGCCGTAGAAGTCGTCGTCACCAAGTGGCTCGATGCCCACCCGGTTGATGGTGCCGACGTAGTAGCCGTTCGCCAGTGCATGGCTCACCTGCTCGACCCGCCACAGGTACTCGCTCAACCCTCGTGAAGTCGCCGATGGGATGAACACAAGCTCGGCCCCGTTCAGGCCCAGGGCACGGGCGCCCTCGGGGAAGTGCCGGTCGTAGCAGATGTAGACCCCGACCTTGCCGACCGCTGTATCGAAGACCGGGTAGCCGAGGTTTCCAGGGCGGAAGTAGAACTTCTCCCAGAAGCCCTTGACGTGCGGGATGTGCGTCTTGCGGTACTTGCCGAGATAGCTGCCGTCAGCATCGATCACGGCGGCGGTGTTGTAGTAGATCCCCGACGTGTGCTCGTCCTCCTCGTACATCGGTACGACGAGCACCATGCCGGTCTCCTTGGCGAGCTCCTGCATGCGCTTGGTAGTGGGACCGTCCGGAATCTTTTCGGTGTAGCTGTAGTACTGCGGGTCCTGGACCTGGCAGAAATACGGCCCGTAAAAGAGCTCCTGGAAGCACATCACCTTGGCGCCCTGCTTGGCGGCTTCGCGGGCGTACCGGATGTGCTTGTCGATCATCGAGTCCTTGTCCCCGGTCCATTCAGCCTGGAGCAGGGCCGCGCGAACAATGCGGGCCATTGCGAGCGTTTCCTCCTGCGTCTACCGGCGCCTTGATGCGTGGTCAGCCTGGCGAGCTACGGCGAGCAGGTTCCAGGGCACGAATAACCCTACACCTTCGTGCTCCGGTAACCGCTCTGGAATGGGGTCAGCCGCATGGCACAATCCACCCCGATGCCACCTGTCGGCGCACGGCTGTCCGGCGTGTTCAACGTCCCGTTCTTGCGACGGGTCGCGTTTCACCTGCGGCGGATCAGCGGACAGATCGACCCCCACTTCTTCACGTCGCTGGTGAGCGGGCTGGTGGCCTTTGTGCTGATTGCCGCGGCGGCGGTAACCGTGCTCGAAGGGCCGGCGACGCTCGCGAAATTCGGGCGTTCGCTGTATTGGGCGGTGACCACGGTGCTCGGGTCTGGCGACAGCTCGTACGTCGCCACCGCGGGCGGCTTTCTCGTGAGCTGGCTGCTCGTCCTGTTCGGAGTGGCGATCGTCGCCGCACTCACGGGATCGATCGTGGGCTTTGTCATCGACTTTTTGCTTAAGGAGGGCCAGGGAATGGGTGCTGCGGGGTTCCGGGACCACATCGTCGTCTGCGGCTGGAACTCGACGGCCCGCGACCTGATCGCCGAGCTGAAGACCGATGAGTACCACTCCAAGGTGGTCTTGCTCCACGATGCCGAGCGCAACCCGGCCGGAGCCGGGATCTATTTCGTGCGGGGCGATCCGACGAGCCGCGAGGACCTTCAGCGTGCGGGGGTCGCCGAAGCGGCAGCTGCGATCGTGGTCCCCACGCAGACGAGCAACGAGGCGGACATGCGCTCGATCCTGACGGTGATGGCGATCGAGGCGATGGCACCCGGCGTGCGGACGGTGGTCGAGGTCAACAACCCGGCGCACGCCGAGCACATGCGTGACGCGCATGCGGATGAGGTGCTCGTCACGTCACGGCTCGCGTCGCACCTCCTGGCTCGATCCGCCCTGTACCCAGGCCTCAGCGAGCTCGTGACCGACATCGTGTCGGGCGGCGAGGGATCGGAGCTCTATCGCGTCTCCCTGCCCGACGACTACTGCGGCCTCTCCGTCGACGAGCTGTCGGCCAAGATGCGCTCTGACCATCGTGCAACGCTGTTGGCGGTAAGCCGCTCCGGCGTCGCGCACGTGAATCCACCCTCGGACTTCCGCCTATCGCCCGGCGACGACGCCGTGGTAGTTGCAGATTCACTGGGGACGCTCGCTCCGCTGCGGCTCGAGCACGACTAGGCAGCCCCTGGTGAACCTCCTGGACCTGGGTGCCGTCGCGATTCTGGTGGCGGCCGTCGCCCTGGGGGCGGGCGCGGGGTTCTTCCCCCAGCTGTTCGGAATGTCTGGCGCGGTCGCTGGCTTCGGCGTAGCGATCCTCGCGGCTTCTGCGCTTCAGCCGTACTTAGTCACCGTGGAGCAGCTGCTGCGCGCGGTGCTCGCGCTCGCCGGGCTCATCACCCTGATCCTCTTGGGCGAATCGACCGGCACGATCCTCGGCGCTCGGGTACGGGCCTCGATGCGCGACCGGATCCTGAGCACTGTTGACCTCGCGGGCGGCGCGCTCATCGGCCTGGCGCAGGGAATCGGAGTCCTCTGGATCGCGGGCGGACTGTTGAGCGCGGGCGCCATTCCGCAGGTGCAGCAGGCGGCACGCCAGTCCGTCATCCTGCGGGCGGTCGATTCGACTCTGCCGGAGCCCGAAGGCGTGGCCGCCGACCTCGTCGGCCTGCTGGCGCCGACCGACCTGCCGGACCTCTTTGCAGGCCTCGAGCCTCCTCCTGCGCCGCCGCTGAATCTCCCCAGCTCGTCACGCGCCCGGACGCTCGCCGCGTCGGCGGTGCAGAGCACGGTGCGAGTGATGGGTTTCGGGTGCGGCCGCGAGCAGCTTGGTTCCGGCTTCTTCGTCGCCGACCACGGCGTTGTGACCAACGCCCACGTGGTCGCCGGGGTCGACAGCGTTTCGATCGACGCGGGCGGGCGCACCTTCTCCGCGACTATCGTCCTCTACGATCCGAAACAGGATGTCGCGGTCCTCCGCGTGCCCGGTACGAGCCGACCGGCGCTTCGGCTCGCGGATCAGACGCCGCAGCGCGGGACCGACGCCGTCGCACTCGGCTATCCGGGCGGCGGACCCCTCGCTCTCGTCCCGGCCGTCGTGACCCAGGCCTTCGACGCGGCAGGCCCCGACATCTATGAGCAGGGGTCGACGAGCCGCCAGATCGTTGAGCTACGTGCCGATGTCCGGCGAGGCGACTCTGGCGGGCCGCTGATCGTCGCCCCCGGCGTGGCCGGTGGGATCGTGTTCGGGGCGTCGCGAACCAACGCCGCGGTGGGCTATGCGATCGCTGCCAATTCGGTCGTCAACGAGATCCATCGGGCGGCCGACGACGTGCGCACCGTGAGCTCGGGCGCCTGCCTGCCCTAGCGGATCTGCGTGTGGTCTAATCCTCCATTGACCGACCGTCCAATCGCCTCGTCGAGGTACGTATGACCACCAGCGCCAGGCATCGGCTGAGCGCCGACGAGATCATCCGTCTCAACCGCGAGTACACCTTCTTCTCGTGGTCCGCGCAGGCCAAGGTCAATCCGATCGTCATCGACCGCGCCGAGGGCATCTACTTCTGGGATCCCGACGGGAAGCGTTACATCGACTTCAACAGCCAGCTGATGAGCGTGAACATCGGCCACGGCGACCGTCGCGTGGCGGATGCGATCGCGGAACAGGCCCATAGCCTGGCCTTCGCCGCCCCCCAGTTCGCCACCGAGGTACGTGGGCGCCTCGGGCAGCTGCTCGCGGAGCTGACGCCGGGGGACCTGAACACGTTCTTCTTTACGCTCGGCGGAGCGGAGGCGAACGAGAACGCGCTGCGCATGGCGCGCATCGTCACCGGGCGACAGAGAGTGATCGCGCGGCATCGGTCCTATCACGGCGCCACGGCGGGCGCGATCAGCGTTACGGGTGACCCGCGCCGCTGGGCCAGCGAGCCCGGAATCCCTGGCGTTATCCGCGTCCTCGACCCGTGGCGGTGGGGCCGCGAGGAGCCCGAGCCGCTCGACGAGCACCTCGCGTATCTCGAGGAGATCATCCAGTACGAGGGACCGCACACGATCGCCGCATTCATCCTCGAGACGGTGACCGGCACGAACGGCATCCTGATCCCACCGGACGGCTATCTCCAGGGCGTTCGCGAGCTGTGCACCAGGCACGGGATCCTGATGATCGCCGACGAGATCATGGCCGGCTTCGGCCGCACCGGGCGCTGGTTCGCGGTCGACCATTGGGACGTTGTGCCCGACCTCTTGACCATGGCCAAGGGGTTGACGAGCTCCTACCTGCCGCTCGGGGCAGTGGCCATGAGCCGCGAGATCGCGAGCTACTTCGACCAACAGGTCTATTTCGGCGGCCTCACCTACTCGTCCCACCCGGTCAGCTGCGCGGCGGCGATCGCCGCCATCAACGTCCTCCGCGATGACGATCTGGTCGGCAACGCCGCTCGTCTGCAGCCGGTCATGCACGATCTGCTGGCCGGCCTTCAGGAGCGCCACCCCAGCGTCGGCGCGGTGCGCAACATCGGCCTCTTTGGGGTGGTGGAGCTCATCCGCGACCGGATCACGCGCGAGCCGATTTCAGCGTTCAACGCCACGGCTCCCGAGATGGCTGCGCTCGACGCCCGGCTCCGCAGCGACGGGCTGTACACCATGACCCACTGGAATGCATTCTTCACAAATCCTCCACTCTGCATCAGCGAGGACCAGCTTCGTGAGGGCTTCGCCATCATCGATGGGGCCCTCGAAGTGACCGACGCCGCGGTCACCTGAGGAGGGCTTGCGCGACGGCGGTACCGTATCGGCCGAGGGGGCGGCTCGGAGGAGGCAGCCGCCTGGACCTAATCCCTGGGTTGTCAGTCAATCGTAGGCACGCACCGGAGGACGCCCATGACAGCCGCAACGTACGAGGAGACGGTCTATACCGACGGGCGACACGAGCTGACGCCTCAGACCGAGGCGACACTGACGGACAGCCCGATCTACAACGAGGACCTTGCGCCGGTCCCCATCGCCAGACGGACGTGGAACACGTACAACTACGTGGCGCTGTGGATCGGGATGGCGCACAACATCCCAACCTGGCTCCTGGCATCGGGCCTGATCGCGCTGGGCATGGCGTGGTACCAGGCCATCCTGACGATCGCCATCGCAAACGTCATCGTGCTGGTCCCCATGCTCCTCAACAGTCACGCCGGCACGAAGTACGGCATCCCCTATCCGGTCTTCGCCCGCGCCTCGTTCGGCGTATTCGGGGCCAACCTGCCTGCCCTTCTGCGCGCTGGTGTGGCGTGCGGCTGGTTCGGGATCCAGACCTGGATCGGTGGAGGAGCCGTCTTCACCCTGGTCGGAGCGGCTCTTGGGCACGCCGCCTGGTGGGAGAAGGCCACGACCTTCCAGCTCGGCTTTGGCGGTGCTCAGCCCTGGACCCTGTGGCTGAGCTTCTTGATCTTCTGGGCGCTGAACATCTTCATCATCCTGCGTGGCATGGATGCCGTTCGCCGCTTCGAGAACTGGGCGGCGCCATTCGTCCTGGCGGTTGCCGTCTTCCTGCTCATCTGGATGGTCATCCAGGCGAACGGCTTTGGTCCGATCCTCGAAGAGCATGGAACCGTCGGCTGGGGCAGCGATTTCTGGTTCAAGCTCTTCCCGCCGGCCCTGATGGGGATGATCGCCTTCTGGTCGACCCTCTCCCTGAACATGCCGGACTTCACGCGCTTCGGCAAGAGCCAGCGCAGCCAGGCGATTGGCCAGATCCTGGGCCTGCCGACGACCATGACCATCTTCCCGCTCATCGCCGTGCTGGTCACCTCGGCCACGGTGGTTGTCTATGGGGAGGCGATCTGGGACCCGGTGGCGCTGGTCGGCAAGTTCGATAACCCCTTCGTGGTCATCTTCGCCCTGTTCGCCCTCGGGGTCGCCACGCTGTCCGTCAACGTGGCCGCCAACATCGTGAGTCCGTCATACGACTTCTCGAACGCGTGGCCCAAGCTCATCAGCTTCCGGACCGGCGGCCTGATCACCGGTGTGCTGGGCATCCTGATCCAGCCGTGGAACCTGCTTGCCAACCCCCACCTCTACGTCTTCACCTGGCTCGGGTTCTACGGCGGCGCAACCGGTGCCATCGCCGGTGTCCTGATCGCCGACTACTGGCTCATCCGTCGCACCAACCTGCGGCTCGCGGACCTGTACAAGCCGATGGGCATCTATCGATACGCGAGCGGCTGGAACTGGCGCGCCGTCGCCGCCTTAGCGATTGGCATCGTTCTGGCCGTGGGCGGCGCCTATTCGGCGATCGATACGGCGACCGGGTTGCCCACCGGGCCATTCCCGGACGCCGGGCTCATCCCCTTCCTCAAGCCGCTCTACGACTACAGCTGGGTCGTTGGCCTGGTGGCCGCCTTCCTTTCCTACTGGCTCTTCGTGACGGTCTCACCGCGCACGGAGCCGACCGCCCAGGTGATGGCCGAACAGGCCGCCTGATCCTCAAACACCCCGGCTGGCGAGGCCGGCCTGAACACGACACATGAGGCCCCTCCCCGGAGGGGCCTCAGTGCTGCGCGAGGCAGTGTCCGAGGGCCACCCGCCACCAGCCGCGGGCGACTACCTGGCCACGGGCATCGAGCGCGGGGAGCCGGATGGCTCGTGGGCCGGCTCAGCTGACCTCCGCCAGCTCGTCGTGCCCCCCGAGCCCCAGCCGGCGGACAAGGAACTGGGCCGTGGTGCCCTGCAGCAAGAGCGTGAGGAGCACGCAGCCGAACACGATCCCCTGGAGCAGATCGCGACTCGGCAGGTCGTCAGGCAGCGACAGGGCCAGCGCGATCGAGACGGCCCCGCGCAACCCCGACCACGCCACCAGGTGCAGCCAACCCGAGGGCATTGGACTCGTCCACCCGAATCGGCGCAGGAGTCGCTCGCCCCCACCGAGCACGCCGTAGACCATGACGCCCCTCGACACAAGGAGGGCGACCAGGGCGGCGAGGATCGCGCCGGACGCCGCGAGCAGCTGCGAGATGCCCATTGACAGGCCGACGAGCAGGAAGACCAGGGTGGTGGCCAGAAAGCCGATGAACTCCCAGACGGTATCGATGGCGTCCTTCGCCTCGCGGCTCAACCCAAGGCGTCCGCCATAGCTGCCCAGCACAAGTCCGCAGACAACCGTGGAGATCAACCCGGACTGACCCAGCTCGGCGGTGAGCAGGTAGCTGCCATAGGCGGCAACCACCGACACCGTCAGCTCAATCAGGTGGTCGCGGATCGGCGACAGGAGCCACGACGCGACGAATCCAACGATCGCCCCGATCAGGGTTGAGACGACGATGCTGAGGACGATGTCCACCACCAGCTGGCCAGGCGTGACCGCGTGGCCGATTGCCCCCAGGGCGACGACGAAGATCACCACCCCCGTGCCGTCGTTGAAGAGGCTCTCGGCTTCGACGACAGTGCTCAGCCGCCGTGACGCCCCGAGGCTCTTGAAGACCGCCAGGATCGCGGCCGGGTCGGTCGCGGCGAGCATCGTTCCGGCCAGGAAGGCCAGCCCAAGATCCAGTCCAACCGCCTGATTCAGCACGATCGCCGTCAGGCCGGCGGTGACCAGCACGCCTGGCACGGCAAGAAAGAGGATCACCGGCAGGTTCTGCCAGAGGCGACGGACATCGGTTCGGTAGGCGCCTTCGAAGACGAGCGCGGGGAGCAGGACGGCGAGGAGGAGCTGGGGATTGATCTGTACGCGGAGCGGGAGGTGCAGGGCGGCAACCACGGTGCCCAGCACGACCAGCGCGACGCTGTACGGGAGGGCCGTGACCCGCCGGGTGGCGACCGCGACCAGGCTCGCCGCTCCGAGAAGGATGACGAAGATCTCGACCGCGCGTACGGTGTCCGAGCCGGTCACTCCCAGACCTCGCCGACATGATCGACGAGCTCGGTAAGCGATTTGACGACGAGCGCGGGCCGCACCCCTTCAGGCAGGGCCTGGATCAGGCCCCAGGGGCCACGCCGGATCCAGACGGCCCGCATGCCGTGCGCGAGCGCTGGCACCACGTCGTTGTCCACGCGATCCCCAACGTACGCCACGTCACGCGGATTGGGCCCGCCCATCAATTCCAGTGACCGGGCGAAGAAGGCAGGGTCCGGTTTGAAGACCCCCATCTCGTCGGACATGGCGATCACGTCGGGCTCGAAGCCGAGGGCACGTAGCTCCTCGCTCCGTGCGCCCGGCTGGTTGCCGATGATCGCGACGCGGTAGCCCACGGCCGCCAGGGCACCGGCGGTGGGGAGTGCATCGCGGTAGAGATCCTCGGCGATGAAGGGTCCGACCCTCTCCGCCGCCTCGGGCCAGCGCGCCCCCCACTGACTCACACCGAGCTTCTCGAAGACCTCGCGATGTTGGCCACCGCGCGCAATCACGGCACCGAGCATGGCCATGAACGTGAGGCGCGGGACACCAACCATGTCGGCCCAGATCGACCAGATACGCGTCTCGTCCACCAGCGTCTCGCCAACGTCCAGGCAGACCCAACGCTGCAATCCGATCGCCTCCTCCATCGGGCGCTAGCCTACCGGCATGTTTGCGGGCCTGTCCCTGCTTCCGGCCTCCGCCATCTTCGGAGTC
>JALYLE010000107.1 GCA_030774375.1 Chloroflexota bacterium
CGCTCAGAGCCTCGGCGCAGTAGCGGGCCGCAGCCGTCTCGCCGCCGCGCGGGTCGCGTCCGGCCGCGAGATCGGGACCGCCATCCGGCGGGTTCACGCTGGGGATGCGGATGAGAGTGCGCAGATGTTCGACGACCGCGTCGGTGGCTCGGTCCCACGTGGCCGTGTCCGAATCGGTGCTCACGGGAGCTCGGCGGGCAGGTTGGCGCCGCTCGGCGCCGGGTGCTCGACGCGAGCGGGCCCCGTCGCGGGTCCCGTCAACGCGGCGCGGCCCCGAGAGCGGACCAGCCGGGCAAGCGGCCATTCGGCGCTGACAAGCACCAGGGCGACGAGAAGCAGCATGGGCACCTTCCAGGCAATGCCCCACACCACCAGCGCTGCCAGGAAGAAGCCGTGGATCGCCAGGCGGCTGGTGAAGGAGACGCCGAGCTCCAGGATGGCGGTCCGCTCGCCGTTCGGCGCAGCGCGATCCGGCCCCCAAACCCCGTAGGCGCCGACGGCGCAGAACGCCACCAGGGTCAGGCCGAAGAGCCACAGCCCGCCGCCAGGTCGCGGATCCACCAGCGGCTTGAGGAAGGAGAACGGCATGAGGCCGACAAGCAGGATGGCGTAGGCCGGGATCGGGACGAGAAGCTGAAGCAGCTCGAGTCGTGGCCGGCCTGCGGAGGCATCTCGCAGCAATCGCGTCACGAGGCTGAAGGCGAAGGTGACCCACAGCCACGCGTAGAAGTTGCCGGCCGGCACCCCGAACCAGCCGTCGGTCGGTCCCAGGTCGCGCCAGGTCCACAGACCGATGCGGATCGCGATGGCGTCGAAGGCGAGGTCCAGGCTGAGGGCGAGGATTGCGTCTACGAATGGAGCAAAACGGCGCCGCACGCCGAGTGCATCGGTGATGCGCATGGCGCCGGCCAGGATCAGCGCCCAGGTGAGACCGATGACGATCGGCGCGCGATCGATGGTCAGCAGAAAATCGGGCGAGTAGTGATAGGTCTGGAAGATAAGCTGGTCGCCCTCCTCGAGGAGGATCCCGAAGACGGCAGCGGACACGAGCTCCAGGAAGGGCAGACGCCCGCGCCGCAGTGCCGCCAGTGCAGCCCACACGAAGAACCCGGCGGCGCCGAGCTCGAGGGCAAGGTAGAGGGGGTTCAGGTGCATCGGCACCGATGATACCGGTGCTGCTCGTCAGGGCGGACCGAGGCGGAACCCCCCTCGCTTGGGCTCCCATTCGCTGAGGTCGTCCCCCGGGGGTCCAACGCCGAGCCCTGGGAACGGACTTTTCAGATGCCGCCGCCATGCGCGTTATCCGGGTCCAGGGCCGCACACACTCGCTCGATCGCCGCGGTACGAGCTCAAATCGTTGCCTTCACGCGCACAGATCAGCGCCTCGACTCGCTAGCGCCAATCAGGACAGCGCCTGACAAGTCGACGGCTGCGGACCGCCGTTCCCCGCGTTACGGCGAATGGAGCCTGCGGCTGGCGAATCGGCGCGCGCGAGGCCGAGGCGACTGGGTCGTAGAATTCACGCCGTGACGACGCGTGTTGGCGCCCCCACCATCCCGATCTACCTCGCCGGCGAATTCGTCGAGGCGGGGAGCCCGCTCGAGGTGCGCAATCCGGCGACCGGCGAGCTGGTGGCGACCACCTTCCAGGCTGGCCCGGCGGAGCTGGAGCGCGCGACCGTCGCCGCCGTCGAGGCCTTCGCCCAGACCCGGCGCCTGGCCAGCTACGAGCGGCGCGATGCGCTTGACCATGTCGCACAGCGGATCGCCGAAGAGGCGGACGAGCTTGCCGAGCTGCTGACCCGCGAGTCGGGCAAGCCAATCCGCGACGCTCGAGGCGAGGTTGCGCGTGCTTCGCTCACCTTCCGCACCGCGGGAGAGGAGGCGCTGCGAATCAACGGAGAGTGGGTGCCCCTCGACTGGAATGCGGCCAACAAGGGCCGATCCGGGATCGTGCGGCGCTACCCCATCGGTCCGGTGGCGGGGATCAGCCCGTTCAACTTTCCAATCAATCTCGCCGCCCACAAGGTTGCGCCGGCGATCGCCGCGGGATGCAGCATCGTCCTCAAGCCACCCTCCAAGGACCCGCTGGTGATGCTGCGCGTCGCGCGCTACATCTCGGAGACGAACCTCCCCAAGGGTGCCGTCAGCATCCTGCCCATGGACCGCCCGACGGGGGATGCCATGGTCGGTGACGATCGGTTCAAGCTCCTGAGCTTCACCGGCTCGCCAACGGTCGGTTGGCAGATGAAGGCCGATGCCGGCAAGAAGAAGGTGGTTCTCGAGCTCGGCGGCAATGCCGGAGCGATCATCGACGAGACCGCCGACCTCGACTGGGCGGTCAATCGGCTCGCGTTCGGTGCCTTTGCCTACGCGGGGCAGGTCTGCATCAGCGT
>JALYLE010000108.1 GCA_030774375.1 Chloroflexota bacterium
TGCATCCTCCTCTCCGACCTGCAGGACATGAGTGCCCAGCAGATCGGCGACGTGATGGGAATGAGCCACGGAGCCGTCCGCACGCTCCTCTGCCGCGCACGCGGGGAGATGCGGCGCGAGCTCGCCAAGGAAGGGATCGGCGCATGACCCGCTTCAGCCGCTTCGACAGGCACCCCGATGAGCTGATCTCCGCCTCGCTGACCGGCGACCTGAACGCCGCCGAGCGTCACGACCTGGAGGTTCATCTCGCTGCCTGCGAAGAATGCCGCCAGACTCTCGATGCCTTCCGCGCCCAGCGCGAACTGCTGAGTGGCCTGCACGTGATGCCGGCACCACGCGATCTCGAGGCGCGCGTCCGCTCGCGCGTCGCCGCCGGCGGAGACGGCCCATGGTGGCGTCGTCCGGGAGGCATCCTGGCCCTGGGCGGGACCCTCGCCACCGTCGCCGCCGCCGCGCTCCTGGCGTTCGTTGTGCTCAACTCGGTTCGACCCACGCCACCCGCGGCCAGTGGCTCGCCGTCCGCCAGCGCTATCGCCAGCGGCACCACGACGCCGGTCCCCTCCCCGTCCCCAACCGCTGCACCGCCGGGACCTATCGGCCTGCAGCCAGGCGACATGGCCTATTTCTCGCTGACCGGTCCCAAGGAGAACCGGCGCCTCGACGTCCGCAACCAGCGAAGCGGTGATGCGGTCCAGCTCATTCCACCGTCAACGGGATTGTGGGGCGCCGTCCAGCGCGCTGCCCTTTCTCCGGACATGGAGCGCCTGGCCTTCGCCGTCCTCAATGACGGCAAGGGAACATGGAGCCTGTACGTCGCCCGCCTCAGGGACGGGACGACGACCGCACTGGGCGAGACGGAGCCGCGGGCGTTCGGCGATCGGCTCCTCTGGTCTCAGGACGGCCGCTACCTGGCATTCACCATCACGACGCCACTGCCGTCCGGTGGTATCTGGGGTTGCGAGTACCTGCCCTGCCCATCCCCTGCGCCTGGCACCAGCGACGTCTGGATCTACGACGTCGGCGCCAGCGCAGCGACGCAGATCACACACGTTGGCAACGCTTTCGTCGCAAGCTGGAGTCCCACCGTGGCCAATACCGAGATGCTGTGGATGGGCCTTGCGGCCGCGGACCCATCGTCCGTGGCGGTGAAGTGGGATGCAGCAGCAGGCCTGCACGCATTTGACGTCACCGGTACGGATGCTGCGGTGACGAAGAAGGGCGCTTTCCTGCCCATGCTCTCGCCGAACGGAATGAATGCGATCTACTGGCGGGGCACGATGCAGCACGGCACCGAAGGCTGGGCGTTCGCCTCCGGCGGCCTCCCGTATATCTCGGGTGTGAAAGACGGCATCCCACTTTGGTCGGACGATCCGCTCTTCGATGACCTGTCGCTTACCGGCCCTGGCGACGGCTTCACCTCAGGCTCGGTCACCTGGTCGGCGGATTCAGAGGCACACGCCTTCTGGGGCGGGCTCTGGCCGGGGATCCCGCAGCCAGCCGGCTACCCGGACCCCGACGCCGTCTACGTCGGATATGCGGCTGCGGGTCACTACCACCTCAACAAGGACTCGCGCGTGGCGTATGGCCCGCCTGGCGGTGACAATTACCTCGTCGACGTGGCACTGAGCCCTGACGGCACGATGGCCGCACTGACCCTGGGCGTGCCCACTCCCGAATTCGGAGCCTCGGCGCTGCTCCGTCTGCTGCCCGTGGCGGGAGACAGCGGATCCGACGTGGGGAGCAATCAGCCAGCGTGGAACGGTCCAGCAGTCTTCGTTCCGGCAAACTGAGGCTACCCGGTCTCCGGGGACGATTGTCAGGAAGATCGGTCTATACTCGGCTCGACCTTTAACGCGGTCCGGAGAGGCCGCCAAGGAGAGCCCAAT
The DNA here is from genome assembly GCA_030774375.1 of Chloroflexota bacterium. The sequence continues at coordinate 1,887 of JALYLE010000108.1, forward strand.
GACCGACCGGCGCATCCTGGATGCGGATGACCTGCGGCGCGCCCTGGTTCGCATTGCGCATGAGATCGTCGAGCGCAACGAGGGGACCGATGGATTGGTGCTCGTGGGCGTCCGCAGCCGCGGTGTCCCGCTCGCCGATCGCCTGGCCGCTCTCATCGAGCAGCATGAGGGCGTTCGTCCCCCGGTCGGATCGCTCGATATCACCTTCTATCGCGACGATCTGACCCGCCTCGCGCACGCGCCCATCGTCAAGCAGAGCGGCGACATGCCACCGGTGAGCGGCCAGACCGTGGTGCTCATCGACGACGTGCTCTACACCGGACGCACGGTGCGTGCCGCGCTCGACGCCATCACGGATCACGGCCGCCCTCGCGCCGTACGGCTGGCGGTGGTGGTGGACCGCGGCCATCGAGAGCTCCCCATCCGACCCGATCATGTCGGCAAGAACCTGCCAACCAGTGGCGACGAGATCGTGCACGTGCGATTGGCCGAGACTGACGGTGTCGACGAGGTGGTGATCGCCCGTCGGCCAGCTCCACCCAGCCCCACGCCGTCCGCGTGACCGACGTCGCGGGAGGCACGGCCTCCACAGCAAGCTTGAGCCGGCCCGCGCGTGGATGGCCGCATCGGCACCTATTCGACGTCGACCAGCTGAGCCGCCACGAGCTGGAGACCTGCCTCGAGCTGGCGGTCGAGATGCGCGACCGCAGGGCGAGCGGCCAGCCGCCAGAGCCCCCCGGTCCGCTTGCTGGCGAGACCGTCGGCCTCGCTTTCTACGAAGGCTCAACGCGCACGCACGTCAGCTTCGAGCTTGCGGCGCGGGCCATGGGCGCCACGACCGTCGACCTCGCCGTGGCGGGGAGCTCGGTCGGCAAGGGTGAGTCTCTCGCCGACACGCTCCGCACGCTCGAGCGCACTGGGGTGACCATGGTTGTACTGCGGCACGCTGCCGCCGGAGCGCCGTACCTGGCCGCGCGGACGACGGGCCTGCGCATCGTCAACGGCGGAGATGGCGCCCACGCCCATCCGACCCAGGCCCTCCTCGACGCGCTCACCCTGCGCGAGGCGCTGGGTACCCTCGAGGGGAAGCGGGTCGCGATTGTTGGGGACGTCGCGCATTCACGCGTCGCGCGATCGAACATCCATTCCCTGACCCGCCTGGGAGCCAGGGTTCGGCTGGGCGGGCCGCCTGCCTGGGTCAGTGGTTTCGACGCCTGGCCGGGCGTCAGCGTGGCCGGTTCGCTCGCCGAAGCGCTACACGACGCCGATGCGGTGATGACCCTGCGGGTCCAGCTCGAGCGTGCCGCAGGGGCCGGCGTCAGCTCGCTCCAGGAGTACACGAGGCTCTGGGGCCTTACCGATGAGCGCATGGAGCTCGCCAATCCCGGCGCTCCACTTCTCCACCCAGGCCCGACAAACGAGGGCGTGGAACTGACCGCGGAGCTGGCATCGAGCGAACGCAGCCTGATCGGGCGCCAGGTAAGCAACGGGGTGCCGGTGCGCATGGCCGTCTTCGCCCTCCTCGCCCCATGAGCGAAATCCTTGCGCGGGCGCAATACGGTCGCCTGACAGACCCACCCGCGAGCTTCCTGCTCACCGGTGTGCGGTTAGTCGATCCGTCGGACGGGCGGGATGCGGTCGCTGACCTTGCCGTCGTCGGGGGGCAGATCGTGGACAGCGCCGCCGCGGGTGACCTGCCGAGTGACGTGCCACTCGTCGACGGTCGTGGCCTCGTGGCAGCGCCAGGGCTCTGTGACCTTCACACACACCTGCGCGAGCCGGGCCGAGCCCCCGGCGAGACGGTGGCGAGCGGCGCACGAGCCGCTGCCCACGGTGGTTACACGACGGTGTGCGCCATGCCCAACACCGACCCGCCTCTGGACGAGGCGGCGCGAGTTGCGTACGTCTCGACGCTTGCCCGGGATGCCGCAGCTCGTGTGCGGGTCATTGCCGCAACGACCCGCGGCCGCGCAGGCCAGGAGCTCACAGATACGGCCGAGATTCCCGCTCAGGGCGCCGTGGGGTTCTCGGACGACGGAGCCGCGCTCCCGACCGCCAGATTGGTCCGCTCCGCGCTGTTGGCCCTGGCTCCGCTCGGCCTGCCGCTGATCGAGCACGCCGAGGAAAGTTCGCTGGCGGATGGCACCCTCATGCGCTCGGGGGCAATCGCAACACGATTGGGACTCGCGGGATGGCCGCCAGCCGCGGAGCTGATCATCGTCGAACGCGACATCGCGCTGGCCGAAGAGACCGGTGGATGGCTGCACCTCACGCACCTTTCCACCGCGGCTGCCCTCGACGCCGTTCACCGAGCGAAGGATCGCGGGGTGCACGTGACGTGCGACGTGACACCGCATCACCTTGCCCTGACCGATGCCTGGGTCGGCGGCGATCGCGCCTTCAGTTGGCAAGAACCCGACGAAGCCAGTGTTGGGACGGATCCATTCGGTGCCACCTTGGACGCGGGCCTGGCCTACGACGGCTCGTGTCGCGTGAACCCGCCGCTTCCGGCGAGGGCGGACGCGCTGGCGCTGCTCGCCGGCGTTGCGGACGGCACCGTAGACGCGATCGCCACCGACCATGCGCCGCACCCGCCGGAGCGCACGGCCGTCGAGTTCCCTGCAGCCTCGCCGGGCATGATCGGGCTGGAGACCGCGCTTTCCGTCGGGCTGGCGGTGGTCGAGGCTGGATGCCTCACCCTGGGCCAGCTCCTGGCCGCGCTCTCCCTTAAGCCGGCAGCGCTCATCGGCGAGGAGCGCGGACTGGCCGCTGGTTCGACCGCGGACCTGGTCGTCTTCGATCCGACCTCGCAGTGGACCGTGAGTCGTCAGACCCTGGCCAGCCAATCGACGAACACGCCGCTCCTCGGAATGACTCTGCCCGGCGTCGTGCGCCTGACCGTCGCCGACGGCCGGATCACGTTTCACGACGGCCTGCTGGAGGAGCCAAGGACGGCGCCGCACCGAATGTGACACCATGCGGTCGCCGCGCCTCCGCTGGCGCCCTGACACCTCCAGGGAGTGACGCATGTCCATCCGCTACAACGAGGAGCTGGATCCCAACGACGGTCCGAGCTTCACGGAATTCGTGGTGCTGGGCACGCTGTTCGCGGTCATCCTGCTGCTCATCCCGGTCGGCGTCTTTGCCCTGAGCTGGCCGGTCTGGGTCCTCGCCATCCTGATGGTGCTGGACCTGGTGCTCCTCTTCCTGGTCAGCATGACCTCGGTCTTCCTGCTCCGGATCTTCTTCGCGGATCGCCGCCGGGGGCGGGGCCGAAGCGTGGGGGTCGCGAAAGGGCCAGCCGTGGTGATCAGCAGCGTGTCAACGCGGGAGTCGCCGCCATCGGTAGCCGGTGGTGACCCCCCGCCTTCGACCCGCGACGATCCGGGGAGCCCGGCCTAATGCCGCTGATGGTCACCTTCTTCAACGTCCGCAAGGGCCGCGACGCGATCTTCAAGCGTGGCATGCGTCATCTGTTCCCGCGGACCGTGCGCCGATACGAGGAGCAGTACGGGATCCGATTCCTTGGCTGGTTCAACGTCAGCGAGGGCTCCGACTGGAACAACGTGGTGATCCTGGATCTTCCGAGCTACGGCGTGCTGGATCGCCTGTATGCGGACCCGGCGACGCGAGGGATGGGGCACCGCATCGCTGAGACGGTCTTCGATCGCAAGCACACGATCTTCCTCCGCGAGCGGATGGGGCCTGATCTGGTCTACAAGCCCTGACCATGAGCGCGCCACGCATCGTTGCCCTGCGCGAGCTCGCCAGCGAGGCGGAGCTCGAGCGGCGCGATTTCCTGTACGAGGCGACGGAGCAGCTGCGGCGCTTTCTGGACGCGAACCGCGAGCGGCTCCGCGAGATTGGACCAATCGTCCTCGTCGACGACGAGCAGGATCACCTCGTCTACCACCCAGAGGACGAGACGTGGACGACGCGGCTCACCTACCAGGACCCGGCAGACCATGAGTGGTATGACGAGGAGCAGGTCGTGGAGGCGGTGAGCGAGGTCATCGAGCTTTACAACCCTGCCGACGTCTTTGCCTGGTTGGTCGACGCGGCGCGTGATCCCGCCGGCCACCTCGTCCCAGCCGACGAGCTGGAGAAGCACGAGACGCCCCCACCCGCGGAGGCCGAGGAGGATGGCGAGGACGACTGGCAGCGAGGCCTGCCCCCAGCGCAGCGCGAGACGCTGGCGGCTCAGCGACTCTGGCAGCTGGCAGACGCCTATCGGTCGCAGATCTCTGCCCAGCAGACCCAGATCCTGCGCGAATTCGTGGCGAACGCAGAGGAGGTGCTGGGCATCACGGGCGACCTCGCCCTCGCCGAGGACGCGGAGGACACGCTTGTCCTCCGCGCCGATGGGCGCTTCGAGACGAGCCTCGACATGAGTGAGCTGCCGTCCGGGTCGGCAGCTCGCGATGAGCCGCACCATGCTGGCCTCACAGTCGTGGACGCCAGGACAGTGGCCGAGTTCTACGACCCGGCCGACGTCCTCTCATGGGTGACCGATGCGTTGACCGACCGATACCCGCATGTCGACTTCAGCGCGGTCTACGAATAAGCCGATGGTTCGGCTTTCGGGCGGGCAGCCCGCGCCTGATGGGCTCGGGCAGGATGCGCGCGAGCCAGAGGACTTCGCGCCAGAGGCGTTCGCAGCGGAGGCCCTGGCTCAAGCCGCAGTCGAGGGGCTCTTCGTTCAGTCCGGAGCGCTGCGTGAGGGCCATTTCCTGCTGAAGAGCGGCCGGCATTCGGGGCGCTACCTCGAGAAGTTCCTCGTCCTGCAATACCCGGACCTGGCCGTCGAGATTGGCCGGCGGTTCGCAACCGCTCTCGCGCCGCTCGATCCGACGCTGGTTGTTGGCCCCACGACCGGTGGGGTCCTGCTGGCATTCGAGACGGCCCGGCAGCTCCAGGCCCTGGTCGGGCATGCGGTCCGAGGCGTCTTCGCCGAGCCGAGCGCGAACGGCGGTCGGACGCTCCGCCGCGGATGGTTGGTTTCTTCGTCCGATCGGGTCGTCCTCGTCGACGATATCCTGACGACCGGCGCCTCGGTCATCGAAACCGCGGATGCCGTGCGTGCCGCCGGGGCGGAGCCTCTCGCAGCTGCGGTGATCGTGGACCGCTCCAGCCAGCCACTCGCCACGGGGTTCCCCATTCACGCATTGGGCCGCATAGAGATCGAGTCGTGGGCTGCCGAGGCCTGCGACCTTTGCGCTCGCGGCGTCCCGCTCGAAAAGCCGGGAAGCAGGACGCTCGGCTGATCGCCCGGTCGCGCGGTGGGCGTCGTTCGCGGCACGCGACTCGGCACACGCGACGCGACCCGAACCAGCGGAACTCTCAGCCAGCGGGCCTTATGAGGCGTTGCGGCGTCCCGAGGCTGGTTAGCGCTCACCGAGTGAGAATTGGACGCGCATAGGGCGGTCGCCCGGCCATCGGGCGGTCATAACACTCCCCAGGTGAGGGATAACCTCGGCGGAGCGGCACCATCGCTCGAGCCGTTACCTCAGCAATGCAGCACCATCGCTCGAGTCCCTACTCAACTCCTGGTCCCGCGCCCACATCACCACCTGGGCGGACGAAGCCCGTCTCCTCGCGCGGGATCGGCTCCTCCCAGCTCACCTGGGTGATTCGTGCCGGCGGCCACTCACCGTCCGGCGGGACGATCCCCTCTTCCGCCTCCAGCGGGATCCCGATAGGAGCGACGTAGTAGCGACCAGCGAGCCGCCGCGCCTCGCGATCGAGGGCGAAGCCTGCCTTCGCCCGATGGAAGGTGACCGTCAGATCGGCCTCCACGACCGGATCGGAGCGCGCACCGCTCGTCAGGTCGATGCGCGTCGGCGTATCGATCGCCAGCACCGCGCACGGCCGTCCCGCCGCTCGCGCATGGGTACGAACCGCATTCAAGAGGTCGACGGCGGTCGAGATGGGCTCGCGCAGCGGCCCGGAGGCACCGCTCCCCAGCAGGGCGTCGATGAGGAGCGTCGCCGGGGAGAGGCGAGAACGGAGGGTCAGCAAGAGCTCGGGCGTCGGCGCCACGAAGAGCTCGAGATTGCCTGCGGATGCCATCGCCTGCAGGACCGTCCAGTTGTGCTGAGCGGCGTGGCCTCCTGTGCCTGCTTTCCCTCCGATGCGCGCCGGATCCCCAACCAGGACCGTCATGACCCGCCGGCCCACCGCGGCCAGCCGGCGGGCTGCGACGAATCCGTCCCCGCCGTTGTTGCCGGCGCCGCACAGGACGGCGCTCAGCGGAATGGTCGCTAGCGGGCCGCCCGGGCCTCCGACCTCCTCGGCCAGACGACCCAGCTCCACGAGTCCCAGCTCGGCCGTCGCCGCACCGGCCGACTCCATCAGCGCATCCTCGGTGATCCCCAGACGCTGGGCGGCGGCGTCAATGTCGGCCATCTCGCCGGCGCCGATCAGGACAGGAACGCTACGCTGCGGGCGATCGCTGCCTGACGGCGAGGCATCGCGGGCCGGCGGGTCGGAAGATCCGGCCGGCGGCGCGGCCGCATCGGTCACTTCAACGTCAGCAGGTAGCGGACGATCGTCTCGATCTGGTCGGGGGTCAGATTGTTCGGCGGGCCCCCAAAGGCGGGCATCCCCTTGCGCATCGCCGGATTGGAGACGGCGGGATCGGTGCCGGCGATCCAGATGTTCATCCAGTCGTTTGGATGGTCCTTGGCAAGCTGCTTGAGGTTATCGACCGTCGTCCCCTTCTGAAGGCCGTGCAGACTCGGGAAGGTCGACTGGCCGGCGAGATCAGGCCCGTGACAGGTCGTGCAGCTTGGCGACACCTTGCTGATCAGGGCCTGTGCCGCACCAACGTTCACCGCGCCGCTGGCGCCCGGGGACGGCTCACCAAGGATCGGCGGATTGGTTCCGGACACGTTCGACGCGGCATACACGCCGCCCACGAGGAGCACGAAGACGGTGAGGCCGATCGCCCAGCGCGGTAGGCCTGGACGCGTCTCAATTGGCGTGTAGACGCTCATGAATGCGCTAGCGCCCCGCCGCCGACGCCGCAGGAGTCGTCGCGGATGTCGTCGCGGATGTCGTCGCGGATGTCGTCACCGAGGAGGGCACCGCGAGCTCGACGACGGGTGCGGCGGTGTATATCAGGAATGCGTTGACCAGGAGTGCGAGGGCGCCCAGCGACGCAAGTCCCAGGCCCGACGCCGACGCCAGTTCGAACCAGCGAAGGGTGCCCGCCAGCTGGTCGGGCGGGACGCCCTCGGAGCGCAGCGACCCTGCCACCAGCCCGCCTGCCAGCATCGCGAATCCCGCCACGCTGGTCCCCACGAACGTCGCCCACAGGAGCACGTCGGAGAGGATCGACTCGCTCCAGGACCGATGCAGGACGCGCGGGAGGGCGTGGTCGGCGAGGGCGTAGTAGGCGAACGTCGCCCCACCCAATGCCGAGAAGACGAGGACTCCCATCGGCCACGGCGTTCGAGCCGTCCATGCCTGCACGGAGCGTAAGGCGCCCACGCTTTCGAGCAGTGCGGTCGCGGTAATGAAGGCGAGCGAGACGACGGCCAGTGAGAGGGTGCCGGTGCTCAGCATGAGCGACCATCGGCCGCGGATCGTGCCCAACAGGTTTGCCACCGCCATGAAGGTGGGCGCGAGCAGCCAGAGGGTTCCCGCGGTACCGAGCGACGTGAGCGCATAGGGGACCGATGGATCGACCAGAGCCCCGATCGCCGAGAGGCCGGCAAACGCGAGCCATCCGACGAACCCCAGCAGTGCCAGGCCGCCCGAATAGAGTGGATTGCGCGTAACGCGCGGAACGAGGTAGTAGAGCGTCGCGAGCGCCGTCCCCAGCACCCAATAGGTCGCCACCGCTCGCGCGTAGAACGCGTACAGCAGCTGATCGTTCGTGGCGCCGAGGCTGACGACGGCGGGCACCGTTGAGAGCGCCATCAGGCCCAGCAGCGCGAGCAGTGCGATGCCGAAGTAGAAGAGGCTGACGTACCGATCGCCTCGCGCCATCAGCACCGTTCGCCAGAAGACCGCGTTGATGCCCAGCAGCCCGAGCAGCGCGAGGCCCTTGACGGGGAGCGGGAATTCGGCCAGCGCGGCGGTCCCCGAGGCGCCCTTCACGTAGAGCAGCGCGACGCCACCCGCAATCGCCGCATTCCAAGCCAGCAGGGAAAGCGTGGCAACCCTATCCGTCGCCAAGCGTGTACCGGTCAGCCGCGGCGTGATGAAGCAGACGGCGGCAAAGGCGGCGTTCGAGAGCCAGCCAAAGATGAGCGCGTCTACGAAGGCAGGCTGGGTCGTAGCCGACGTGAGCTGCAGCGTGAAGCCGGGGCCAAACGGTATCCGCAGCGAGCCGTTGATCGCGTCTGGGAAGGCCAGCTGCATCTGCGCCAATGCACCGATGCCGGTCGCCGCGACGAGCCACAGGATCGCCACGACCAGAAACAGGGTCGCTGCGCTGTCGGGACGGCTGGGGATGAGCGAGCGCTTCGCCTT
>JALYLE010000109.1 GCA_030774375.1 Chloroflexota bacterium
GGTTTCACCGGCTTCGCCAGCCAGCCAGCGACCCCAGTCTCGTCGCGATCGCGCAGACCGATGGAGGAGAGGATCACGACCGGTGGCGCCGAGGCCGCGCCGTTTGCCTGTCGAAGACGAGCGGCAAACTCGAGCCCGTCCATCTCGGGCATCAGGAGGTCGGAGAGGACGATGTCGAACCGTTCCCCACGCGCCAGCCAGGCGAGCGCCTCGGTCGGATTACCGGTCTCGCGCGGGACCATGCCCCATCGGGCCGTCTGGGCGACCAGGATCCGCCGGTTCGTCGCATTGTCGTCGACGATGAGCACCGTGCGGCCGCCGAGATCGGCCTCGAGGCGACGCGGTCGCGTGGCGGCTACCGCGTCCGCGCGGCCGACGGGCATGCGCATGCACAGGTGGAACGTGCTTCCCTCGCCCTGCTTGCCGCTGCTCTCCGCCGTGAGCCATCCGTCCATGAGCTCTGCCAGCCGGCGGCTGATGGCCAGGCCCAGCCCCGTGCCGCCGTAGCGGCGGGCGATCGATGCGTCCACCTGGCTGAAGGATTGGAAGAGCCGGTCCATGGCCGAGGTCGGAATGCCGATGCCGGTGTCCCTGACGTCGACGCGGATCTCCCAGCGGGCTGCGCGGCCCCGGCGCGAAGGCTCGACCTCCGACCCGCCCACCGTCACAAGGACTTCGCCCTGCGCCGTGAACTTGACTGCGTTCGAGAGCAGGTTCAGGACGACCTGCCGCAGCCGACCGGCATCCCCGACCAGGGTCACCGGGAGGTCCTCGTCGATGGCGTACACGAGCTCGAGGCCCTTCTTGCCCGCGGCGGGTGCCAGGATGTCCAGCGATGCCTCGATTGCATCGCGGAGGATGAACGGCGTGGCCTCGAGATCGACGCGGCCCGCCTCGATCTTCGAGAAGTCGAGGACGTCGTTGATGATCGTCAGGAGCGCGTCGCCGGAGGTGCGGATGGTCTCTGCGAAGTCGCGCTGCTCGTCGTCCAGCGGCGTGTCAATCAGCAGCCCGCTCATCCCGATCACCGCGTTCAGCGGCGTGCGAATCTCATGGCTCATGGCGGCCAGGAACGAGCTCTTGGCCTCGTTTGCCTGCTCCGCTGCTTGTCGCGCCTCGCGTGCCTCCTCGAAGAGGCGGGCGTTCTGGACGGCGACACCGATGTTCGCGGCAATGGTTGACAGCAGGCGGGCATCGGCCTCTCCAAAGCGCCCTTCCTGCGTGGTGCTCTGGACGCTGATGGCGCCGATGGCGTGGTCGCCAACGAGGATCGGAACGCCGAGGTAGGAGCGTGGGGTCGTCCCGACCATCACGGATCGCTTGATCTCCTCATCGCGGTTGAGGAGGAGTGTCTCGCGGCGCTGGATGATCTCAGACGTCAGGCCTTCTCCGAGCTGCAGCGGCTCCTGCGGCTCATGCTTGCCGCCCTCGACGTAGTACGGAAAGTCGATCGTCGCGGTCTCCTCGCGGACGAGCGCGATGTACGCGATGTCCGCCTCGAAGGACTCCTGCACCTTCTTGCCCACGATCGAGAGGAGCGGGGTGAGCTCGAGCTGCGCGGTGAGCGCTTGGCCCACCGTGTTGATTGTCCCCAGCTCGGCGACCCGCTTCCGGGTCTCGTCAATGAGGCGTCCGGTTCGCAGGGCGACGCTGAGGCTGGCGGCGAGAGTGGTGAGAAGTGAGACATCTCGCTCGTCGAACGCATGCTCGCGGTCCAGGTTCTGGAGCGAGATGACACCCAGCACCTGGTCGCCAACGAGGAGCGGCACAAAGATCGCTGATTTTGCCGGCTCGCCCTTGATCTGGGCCGGCTGTCCGAGCTCCGCGCCGCGCTCGCGGAGCTTCTCTGCGATGAGCAGGGGCTGACGGGTCTCGAGCACGCGCTTCCGAAAGCCCATGATCGGCCGTGTCTCTTCGGGGAATCGGACTCCGCGCTCGAGCGAGAAGGGGAAGCGCATCGTGCCGTTCTCGTGGTCGAAGACAGTGATGTCCACGACCTGGGAGTCGAACACATCGCTGGCCCGTTCGCCGACGAGCTCGTACATCGCCTGTGGGTCGAGCTGCGCGGCCAGTCCGCGCTGCACGTCATTGACGATCGCAAGCTCCGCCGCCCGACGGTCGGTTTCCGCGAGGAGCCGCCGCGTCTCGTCGAAGAGCCGAGCGTTCTCGAGGGCGACACTGAGGCTGCTGGCGAGGGTCATCAGCAGCCGGACATCGGATTCGGAGAAGGCGTGTTCGCGGTCGAGGTTCTGGAGCGAGATGACCCCGCGGGCCTGATTCCCAACCAGCAGGGGAGCCCACAGCGCCGATAGGGGCGCCTCGCCCTGGATCGGGCCGGCCTGCCCCATCTGCCGCACCGTCTCCACGATGTTCTCGTTGATGAGCAGTGGCTGGCGCGTCTCAAGAACCCGGCGGCGGGGGCCGATGAGCTCCATCGACATTATGGGGAACCGGACGCCACGCTCGATGGTGTAGGTGATGTTCAGCCGCTCGCTGGATTCGTCCACGACGGCGATGTCCACGACCTGGGCGTCGAAGATCTCCTGGATCTTGTCGCCGACCAGGTCGTACATGGCCTGCATATTTAGGTTTTGGGCCAGGCCCTCCTGGACGCTGTTGATGATCGCGAGCTCTGCGGCGCGCTCGTCGGCCTCCGAGAGCAGGCGCTTCGTCTCGTCGAACAGGCGCGCGTTCTCTAGCGCCACGCTGAGGCTTGCAGCGAGGGTCGTCAGCAGGCGGACATCAGACTCAGAGAACGCCTGCTCGTGATCGACGTTCTGAATCGAGATTGTCCCGGTCACCCGATCGCCGGCGATGAGCGGGGCGAAGGCGACTGCCTTGGGCATTTCGCCGAGGAGCGCGACATCGATGCCGTTCGAGGCGAGCCATTCCGGCCAGTCCTCGTTCACGACGATCGGCGCGCGCGTCTTGATCAGCAAACGCGCCACGCCGGAGAGAGGTATCGGATCCTCCCACCCAGGCAGATGGACGCCCCGCTCGATCGAGTAGGGGATCGTCATGGTTTCGGCGTCGTGGTCGTAGGTCGCAATGGTCACGACCTGGGCGTCGAAGATCTCGCGAATCTTCTCGCCAACCAGGTCGTACATGGCCCGCATGTCGAGCTTCGCCGCGAGTCCCTTCTGGACGCTGTTCACGACAGCCAGCTCGGCGGCACGTTCGTCGGTCTCGGCCAGGAGTCGCTTCGTCTCGTCGAACAGGCGCGCGTTCTCGAGCGCCACGCTGAGCGACGCGGCAAGCGTCGTCAGCAGTCGGACGTCGGATTCCGAGAAGGCGTTCTCACGGTCGAGGTTCTGGATCGAGATACGACCGCGGAGCTGACCGCCGGAATAAAGCGGGGCAAGGAGAACTGAACGTGCGTTCTCCCCCTGAGCTATGGGGATCTCGATCCCGCGCTCCGCCTCCCACGCCGCGATGTCGCTGATGAGGATCGGCTGCGGATCGCGAATGAGCTCTTGCGCCAACGGCAACTCCGCCAGCAGAAGCGGGTTGTCTGGGAACCGCACTCCGCGTTCCCGGATGTAGGGGTAGTGGGCGAGGCCAGCCGCAAAATCGTAGATGCTGATATCGACCACTTGCGCGTCGAAGATCTCCTGGATCTTGTCTCCAACGAGGTCATACATGGCCTGCATGTCGAGATTGCTGGACAGACCGCGTTGAACGCTGTTGATCAGAGCCAGTTCGGCGGCGCGCTCATCGGCTTCCGACAGCAGGCGCTTGGTCTCGTCGAAGAGGCGGGCGTTCTCGAGGGCAACGCTCAGGCTGCCCGCGAGGGTCGTCAGCAGGCGGACATCAGACTCGGTGAACGCGTCCTCGCGGTCGTTGTTCTGGAGGGAGATGATGCCCGTGACCTCGCCACCGCTTATGAGCGGTACGAACAGTGCGGAAAGGGTCGGCTCCCCGGAGATGACCGCGGGCTGCCCGAACTCCTCGACAGCCCGTCGTGCTACGTCGCGGTTGACGAGCAGCGGCTCCTTGGTCTCGATCACGTGGCGCCGGAAGCCGATGACGGGGATCGGCTCATCGTGCAACCGGCGGCCGCGCTCGATGCTATACGGTGCGCGGAGGAGGCCCGCCTCCCGGTCGTGCACGACGATGTCGACGCCCTGGGCGTCGAAGATCTCCTGGATCTTGTCTCCTACGAGGTCATACATGGCCTGCATATCGAGGTTGCTGGACAGGCCGCGTTGGACGCTGTTGATCAGGGCCAGCTCGGCAGCGCGCTCGTCGGCTTCCGACAACAGGCGCTTCGTTTCGTCGAACAGCCGCGCGTTCTCGAGCGACACGCTCAGGCTGGCGGCGAGCGTCGCGAGCAGGCGGACATCAGACTCGGTGAACGCGTCCTCGCGGTCGTTGTTCTGGAGGGAGATGATGCCCGTGACCTCGCCACCGCGCATGAGGGGCACGAACAGACCCGAAAGAGTTGGCAACCCGGAGAGAACAGCGGGCTGGCCGAACTCTTCCACCGCGCGCCGGGCCCAGTCACGATTGATGAGCAGCGGCTCCCGTGTCTCGATCACGTGGCGCCGGAATCCGATGACGGGGATGGGCTCATCGTGCAGCCGCTGGCCCTGCTCGATCGCGTACATGAAGCGGATGAGCCCGGCCTCCTGGTCGTAGACCGCGATGTCGACGCCTTGGGCGTCAAAGATCTCCTGAATCTTGTCGCCGACGAGGTCGTACATCGCCTGCATGTCCAGGTTGCTGGACAAGCCGCGCTGGACGCTGTTGATGAGCGCCAGCTCAGCCGCGCGCTCATCGGTCTCGGCCAGGAGGCGCTTGGTCTCGTCGAAGAGGCGCGCGTTCTCGAGGGCCACGCTGAGACTCGACGCCAGCGTCTTCAGCAGCCGGAGGTCGGACTCGCTGAACGCATCTTCGTGGTCGACGTTGTGAAGCGATATGAAGCCTCGGATCTCCTTTCCGACCATCAGCGGTGCGAACAGGGCGGCGAGCGACGGCTCCCCTGTGACGACGATTACGTCCTCCCCCCGGCTCCTGTACCAGCCCGCGACGTCGCGATTGACGAGGATCGGCTCCCGACTCTCGAAGATGGCGCGGCTGAATCCTCGGATTTCCTTTCGCTGGTTCGGGAAATGCACCCCGCGTTCGATGAAATATGGGTAATCGACGAACCCAGCCTCCACGTCGTAGATCCCGATGTCGACGACCTGCGCATCGAAGATCGCCTGGATTCGGTCCCCGACCAGGTCGTACATCGCCTGCATGTCGAGCTTCTCCGACAGTCCGCGCTGAACGTCATTGATCAGCGCCAGCTCGGCCGCGCGTGCATCGGTCTCCGCCAGGAGGCGCTTCGTATCGTCGAACAGGCGCGCGTTCTCGAGGGCCACGCTGAGGCTGGAGGCGAGGGTGCTGAGAACGCGGACGTCGGCCTCGCTGAAGGCGTCCTCGTGGTCGAGGTTCTCGAGCATGAGAAAGCCCTTCACCTCGCCACCGCTGATGAGCGGAACGAAGACGGCCGACTTCGCCAGGTCGCCCACGATGGTGGCCGGCTGGCCCGCTTCCATAGCCATGCGTTCGAGGTCGCGGTTGACGATGATCGGCGCCTTCGTTTCGAACACCTGCTTGCGGAAGCCGATGAGTGGCATCGCGGCGCTCGGAAGACGTTCTCCTCGTTCGATCGTGTAGGGGAAGTGGACGAGGCCGGTGGCCTTGTCGTAGAAATCGATGCCGACGCCCTGCGCGTCGAAGATCTCCTGGATCTTGTCCCCCACGAGGTCGTACATCCCCTGCATGTCAAGGTTTGCCGCGAGACCGCGCTGGACGTCGTTGATCAGGGCGAGCTCGGCGGCGCGTTCATCGGTCTCGGCCAGGAGGCGTTTCGTCTCGCCGAAGAGCCGAGCGTTCTCGAGGGCGACGCTCAGGCTGGAGGCGAGAGTCGTCAGCAAGCGAACATCCGAGTCGGAGAATGCCCCTTCGCGGTCCAGATTTTGAATGGAGATGGTGCCCCTTGCACGGTTGCCCGCGACGAGAGGGGCGAACAGAACCGACCTGGCAGGCTTGCCGGCTCCCCAGAGCTTCAGCGGCTGACCGTATGCAGCCGCGGCCTGTTCGAGGCGTTCGTTGATCAGTAAGGGCTCTCTGGTCTCGATCACCTGCCGACGGACGCCGATCAGACGCATGGGCTCAGGGTGATAACGGACGCCTTCGGCGATCGCGTACCTGAACGACACCTCGTCGGATTCGCGTTCGTAGGTGTCAATTGAGACCACCTCTGCCTCGAAGATCTCCTTGATCTTGTCGCCCACCAGGTCGTACATCGCCTGCATGTCGAGGTTTTCGGCGAGGCCCTCTTGGACGCTGTTGATGATTGCGAGTTCAGCGGCACGTTCATCGGTCTCGGTGAGCAGGCGCTTCGTCTCGCCGAAGAGCCGGGCGTTCTCTAACGCCACGCCCATGCTGGAGGCGACCGTTGATACGACCCGCTCGTCTCGCTCGCTGAAAGCGTTCGGCTCTTCGGCTCTGAACACGAGCGCCCCAATCGCCTCGCCTCCTGCCATGATCGGCACGCCGAGGTAGGACCCGCTTACGTGTTTCGGGAGATCGGCTTCCGCGTAGTTCCCGATGACAGCCCCATGCGCTAGCTGCTCCTCTGCTGAACCCAGCCGCAGCGGCATACGCCTGTCGAGGATGACTGAGGTGAGCCCCTCGCCGCGCGGGATCGGCTCGCCGTGCACCCGTCGTCCTAGAGCCATCTCGTGCGGGAACGTGATCTGGTCGTTTTCTTCGTCCACGAGGGCGATGTACATGTCTCCGGAGTGGAACATCGCCGCCAGGCGATCGCCGACCAGCTCGATGATCGCGTGGTAGTCGAGCTGCTTGGCCAGTGCCGCGCCGATCTCGTTGACGACCGCGAGCTCTGCGGCCCGATCATCGGTCTCGGCCAGCAGGCGCTTCGTCTCGTCGAACAGGCGCGCGTT
>JALYLE010000110.1 GCA_030774375.1 Chloroflexota bacterium
GCGGACTGTTGGGCGCCGAGCACTGCGTAGAAGTCGCGGGGCTCGGTCCTCGCATCCTCGCTACGGGGAACGGTGCGCTGATCGACGGCCATCCGATCGAGTCTAGCGCCCAGCCCGGCGCTCGCCCACCTGCCCGCCACCCGCGTACGCAATGTCGGCCAGACACACTCAAGCTGGCGCGGACCCGCTGGCTGAGTACCCGCTTGTCTCCGTCGCTGCAGCCCATTGCCGCTCTCCAGCGCCGATCATTGGCAGCTCGTCCCACGTGCCCATTACGCCGTGTAATCCAACGGCGACTGACAGGGCAGATCGTGGCCACGCCATATCGCCGCCGGTATGCGGAGGGCATCAGCAGCCCCGAATCCGGCGCGAATGCGCCGCTCATTGGCAGTTGCATTAGGCGGGGCAATATCCCCGGGCAATTCCCCAAGGGCAGCGTCTGCCCCCGCGCGGGCTTCTCCGCGCCGTCTCGGTGATCTCGTCACGCTATGCTGCCGCCCATGGCCGCCCAATCGCCCACGCGCACGACGCCGCGCGTTGGCCACCTGTTGATCATCGGCGGTGCCGAGGACAAGCTCCGCCAGCGTCAGATCCTGTCGCGCTTCGTGAGCCTGGCCGGCGGCCCCGACGCGCGCATCGTCGTCATCTCCACCGCGTCATCGCTCGGCGACGAGGCGAGCGACCTGTACGCCTCGCTCTTTCGAGCGCTCGGAGTCCCCGACGTGCGGGGCATCCGGCCGCTCACCCGTGAAGAGGCGAACGACCCCACCGTCTGCGCCGCGGTGGAGGATGCAACTGGCATCTTCATGACCGGCGGGAATCAGCTGCGGCTCTCGAGCGTTATCGGTGGGACGCTTCTTGGACGCACGCTCCTGGAGCGCCATCGACACAGCGCCGTCGTGGCCGGGACGAGTGCTGGCGCCTCCGCATTGAGCACGCACATGGTGGCCTTTGGAACGAGTGGGGCGACCCCCAAGCAGCGGATGACGCAGCTGAGCGCGGGCCTTGGCCTGCTCCCCGGCGTGATCATCGACCAGCACTTCGAGCAGCGGAACCGTCTCGGGCGGTTGCTGGCACTGGTCGCGCAGTCACCGGCCCTGCTCGGCATCGGTGTCGACGAGGACACGGCCGCACTCGTCACCCCGGGTGGCGTGCTGGAGGTGATCGGCAAGGGATCGGTCACCATCCTCGATCCCGCCCGCCTTACCACCGACGCCTACGAGGTGAAGCGCCATCGGCCGATCATGATCAGCGGCGTCATCCTCCACTCGCTGCCGTCGGGCTATCGGTTCGACATCCGTCGCCGCCGCCTGCTCGCGCCGCTGCGACCGGTGGGAGCTACCGATCGTCAGCTCGCCTCACAGGCAGTCGCCGGCGAGCACGCGCGGCGCCTCATCCGGCGTATCGCGGCGGAGGGTGCCGACGACACCGTCGTCGAGCGATCCCGACGGCGCGCCTCGCGCAATCAGCGAACCGAGGAGGCCAGCGAGTGACAGCGGAGGCCCGGCGCAGCCGGGCATCTCGCGTCGCAGGCGACGCCCCGACAGCGCCAGCTGCCCCGCGCGACACCGGCAAGACCCGATCCGTCCCCAGCCGGGCCCGCTCACGGGCCGACCGCGCACGGCTACGCGCCACGCACCCGACCTCAGAGCCACGCGGCAGCCTGCGCATCGTCGAGACCCGGGTCTATCGCGGCCCGAACTACTGGAGCTACGACCCGGCGATCAAGATGATCGTGGACCTGGGCATCCTCGAGGAATATCCCTCGAACACGATCCCCGGCTTCGTCGAAGGACTGCTCGACCTGATCCCGGCGGTTGGCCTGCACTCCTGTTCGATCGGCCGCTCGGGCGGCTTCGAGAAACGACTCCGCGATGGGACGTGGCTGGGGCACGTCGCCGAGCACATCGCCCTCCAGCTGCAGCGCGACGCAGGCACCGAGGTCGGCCGCGGCAAGACCCGAGGGGCCGGGCAGCCGGGCCGCTATCACGTCGTCTTCAGCTACGCCGAGGAGAGCGTCGGGCTCGCCGCGGGGCGGCTGGCGGTGCGCATCGTGAACCACCTGGTCGAGGTCGATCCCACCTTCGACTTCCGCATCGAGTTCGAGAAGCTCGTACTGCTCGCGGAGCGCGCCGCCTTCGGCCCCTCCACACAGGCGCTCCTCGACGAGGCGGCCCTCCGCGACATCCCCTGGATCCGGCTCAACGAGCAGTCGCTGGTCCAGCTCGGGCACGGCATCTACCAGAAGCGGATGCGCGCCACGATGACCAGCCAGACGAGCTCGCTCGCGGTCGACATCGCCTCGGACAAGAAGCTGACCAACCGATTGCTGGCGGGGACCGGGATACCGGTCCCGCGCTCCCAGCTCGTCCGCAACGTCGAAGAGGCGGTCGCTGCGGCCGGCTCCATCGGCTACCCGGTCGCCATGAAGCCGCTCGACGGCAATCACGGTCGCGGCGTGATGCTCAACCTGCTCGATGCAGACGCGGTTCGCGCCTCATTCGACGAGGCCCGCGCGCAGACCCGATCGGGTGCCGTGGTGGTCGAGAGCTTCCTGACCGGGAACGACTACCGGTGCCTGGTGGTGGGTGGGATGCTGCGCGCCGTCGCCGAGCGGGTGCCGGCGCATGTCGTCGGCGACGGAACCCACTCGATCGCCGAGCTGGTCGAGATCACCAACGCGGACCCGCGTCGCGGTATCGGTCACGAGAAGGTGCTGACCCGGATGGCCCTCGACGACGAGTCGATCGCCTACGTCGCCGAGCAGGGATTCACGCTCAGCGATGCGCCGCCCGCCGAACAGCGGGTCTATCTGAAGCGGACCGGCAACATGAGCACCGGCGGCATCAGCATCGACCGGACCGAGGAGATCCATCCCGAGAATGCGGAGATCGCGGAGCTCGCGGCTCGGGTCGTCGGCCTGGATATCGCCGGCATCGACTTCATCTGCCCCGACATCAGCCAGCCGGTCAGCGAGGTTGGCGGCGGGATCGTGGAGGTCAATGCGGCACCCGGTTTCCGGATGCACACCCACCCCACGGAGGGCGAGGCTCAGTACGTCGCCAAGCCCGTGCTCGACATGCTGTTCCCGCCCGGGACGCCCTCGCGGATTCCGATCGTTGCGGTCACCGGCAGCAATGGCAAGACGACGACCGCCCGGATGATCGGCCACATCCTGAAGGGCATGGGCCGCAAGGTCGGACTCACCTCGACCGATGGCATCCTCGTCGACGGCCGGCACATCCGACGCGGCGACATGAGCGGCCCGCGCTCGGCCTCCACCGTCCTCCAGAACCCCACGGTCGACTTCGCCGTCTTCGAGGTCGCGCG
Organism: Chloroflexota bacterium; assembly: GCA_030774375.1. The sequence goes on from JALYLE010000110.1 coordinate 3,331, forward strand.
CGGCGGGATCCTGCGCGAGGGCCTTGGCTACCAGCGCAACGACGTGGCGGTGGTGTTGAACGTCACCGGCGACCACATCGGCCTGGGCGGGATCAGCTCGATCCGGCAGCTTGCGGCCGTGAAGCAGGTCATCGTCGAGGCGGTGCCCCGCGACGGGACAGCCGTCCTCAACGCCGATGACCCGTACGTCGCCGCCATGGCGCGGCACTGCTCGGGCTCGGTGATCTATTTCAGCATGGAGCCCGACAACGAGATCATCCGCCGCCAGGCATCCCGTGGGAGGCGCTCTGTCTCCCTGGAGCCGGGCCGCAACGGCGAGATGATCGTTCTCCGCCAGGGCCGCAAGAGCATGCCCCTGGTCTGGACCCACCTCCTGCCGGCGACCTTCGAGGGTCGCGCGCGCATGAACGTGCAGAACGCACTGGCCGCCGCGGGAGCGGCCTGGGCTGCGGGCGCGCACCTGCACGACATCCGCCAGGGTCTGAGGACGTTCAGCACCAGCTACTACATGGCGCCCGGCCGTCTCAACCTCGTGGAGGTCGACGGGTTCAAGGTGATCGTCGACTATGCCCACAACCCGCCCGCCATGCAGGCCCTGGGCGAATTCGTGGAGCGGATGGCCGAGACGGCACCGGGCGGCCGCCGCCCTCTGGTCACCGGGCGGCGGGTAGCGGTGGTGGCAACCGCCGGGGATCGAAGGGACGAGGACATCCGGGAGCTGGGCACCGTGGCGGCGCAGTTCTTCGACCACGTCATCGTTCGCGAGGACGAGAACCCCCGCGGGCGGGCGCGTGGCGAGACGGCTGCACTGGTCGAGGAGGGCGTCCGGCGCGCCATGCGCGGCGGCGCGCGCTGCGCGTCGGTGGAGATCGAGGTGGACGAGATGACTGCCGCGCTGAAGGCACTCGAGCTCGGTGAGGAAGGCGGGCTCGTCGTCCTGTGTGTCGACCGTCCGAGCGCGATCTGGAAGGAGCTCCAGCGGCGACAGCACGGCGTGGCATCAGGCTGAACCGATGACGCCGGGGGGCCGGCGCAGTCCTTATGCCCCTGCCAGCTCCCGCAGCCGATCGAGCGACACCGCCTGAAAGTCGACTTGCGCCAGCCAGTCGAAGATCTCCGAACGCTCGACATGGCTCATGACCACCACCACATCACCGGGCTCGCTCCGCTCGACGAGGGCCTGCAGGGCGGTCACCTCATTGGGATAGGCCGGCACGTCGCGGGAGTACCCTCCGGCGGCGATGCCCGCTCGGAAGATCGCATTCATCTCCTCGAGCTCGCGGCCGCGGAGGTAGTGGGGCTTTTCACAGATCACCACGTCGCCCGCTCCGGCGCCGGCGAGCTCACCCATCCGATGCAGGATCTCATCGGTCCGATCACCGGCCGTGCCCAGGGCCAGCCGCACCGTCCCGCCACCCGCAGCCGCGAGGTCGCGCGCGACTTCGATCAGGCCGGCCAGCCCAGCCTCGTTGTGGGCGAAGTCGACGAGCACCTGGACTCTCCTCCGCTCGAAGAGGTTGAGCCGGCCCGGGTTGGTGGTCGCGTCCTGCGAGAAGCTGCGCAGGCCTCGGGCGATAACCGCCGCGCGAATCCCGAGCGCGTCACAGGCCGCCGAGGCGGCCAGGGCGTTGGCGACGTTGTAGCGGGAGAGTCCGGCGAACGTGACCGGCAGCTCGGCGGCCAGAGCCAGGCGCCGTCGTCGCATCCCGGGGCGCCGGAGAACGAGCCAGCCGTCCTCGAGGAGCGCGGCTCGCCCGCCTGCGGCGAGCGCGTCCGCCGCCGCCGGGCTTCGCGCGTCGAGGCTGAACGGGTACAGCTGCGCTCGCGTTTCGCGACGCATGCGCCAGACGCGCGGGTCGTCTGCATTGAGGACCGCCCAGCCGTCGCGACGGGTGATGCGCACCACGGCCGCCTTCGTGTCCGCCAGCTCGTCGAGCGTATCAATCCCTTGGAGGCCAAGGTGATCGGCGCTGACGTTGGTGACCACTGAAACGTCGTTGCGCTCGTAGCCGATGCCGCGCAGGAGAATCCCGCCTCGCGCCGTCTCGAGGACCGCGAGCTCGACTCCAGGTTCGGCGAGGACTCGCCCTGCGCCGCCGAACCCGGTCCAGTCCCCCGCCTCGATCAGCTCGCCGCGCAGGAAGATGCCATCCGAATTGGTCATCCCCACCTTCAGCCCTGCGCCGGTCGCGATGTGCGCGATGAGGCGAGTGGTGGTGCTCTTCCCGTTCGTTCCGGTGATGGCGACGAGCGGAATGCGCGGAGCAGGGACTGCCGCCAGTGGCCCGAGCGCGACGGCGCGCAACGAGACGAGCTCGCGCTGCTCGCGCCCGCGGCCGAGCACGATCCTCGCCGCGGCCGCCCCGATCGCCTGCGAGATGGTCCGGCGGCGCCACGGGTACGCCACGGTCGCCGATCGGTCGTCAGCGGAACGGCGCAGGCTCACCCGTGGGGCGGGCATGCCCAGCGCCTCGTGGAGCCGGCGGACCGCATCGCCTGCCGCGTGCGCCGCCTCCGCGGCCGATCCTGTGGCCGCGGCCCGGAACTCGAGCTTGACCGCCGGGCGCGTGAAGAATCGGTTTGGGCCATCCAGGATGCGCAGCTCGACGAGCTCCACGCCGGGCTCCTCGACCTGCGCCTGGGGCGGCATGGCCGGCAGTATACTCACGCGCCGATGCCCGACCCTCTCCCCGGCTCGCCCGATCCGCCTGCGCTGCGCGACGCCGTCGATGCCCGGTACGAGCGGTACCTGGCCGAACTCGCGGAGCTCGTGAGCATCGACTGCGGCTCGTACACACCAGCGGGTGTGAACCGAGTCGCCGACCGCGTGGCGAGCTGGCTCGCCGAGCTTGGAGCCAGCGTCGAGCGGACGCCCCAACAGCCAGCTGAGGGTGAGCCGCAGCTCGGCGATCTCGTCGTCGGAGAGCTGGCGGGAAGTGGGCCGCGAATCCTGCTGATCGGGCACATGGACACCGTCTTCGACCCGGGCACTGCGGCCGCCAGGCCGTTCCGGAGCGAGGGCAACCGCGCCTACGGGCCCGGGGTGAGCGATATGAAGGGCGGCCTGCTCGCGGGATTGCACGCGCTTGCAGCGCTCCAGCAGTTCGGTGCTCGACCCAACGTGACCTTCGTGGCGAACCCCGACGAGGAGATCGGTTCGGGATTCAGCACGCCGTTCATTCGGAGGCTCGCCCAGAACCACGACGTCGCCCTCGTGCTCGAGTGTGCACGCGCCAACGGTGACATCGTGAGTGCTCGCAAGGGGATCGCCGACCTGCAGATCTCGTATCGCGGTCGCGCGGCGCACGCGGGTGTCGAGCCCGAGAAGGGGCACAGCGCGATCCTGGCAGCGGCGCGCGCGGTGGTGGAGCTGACGGCGTTGAGCGGCAGATGGCCGTCCGTGACGGTGAACGCGGGCACGATCGCCGGCGGGACCAGGCCGAACGTCGTGGCCGAGCGGTGCGAGGTCGGCCTGGACCTGCGTGCGGCGAGCGTCAAAGAGTTTGCCGCGGCCCGGGACGAGGTGTCGCGGATCGTGGGGTCGCCGGCGGTCGCGGGGGTCACGGCGGACGTGCAGGAAACGGCCTCCCATGCGCCGATGGAGCGGTCCCCTGCCAGCGCGCGGCTCGTGACCCTGGCGCAGGCGATCGCGCGCGACCTTGGCTTCGCCGTGAACGACGCGGCGACCGGTGGCGCCAGCGACGCGAACACCACATCGGGCGCCGGACTGCCCACGCTGGATGGACTCGGGCCCATCGGCGGAGACGACCATTCGCCCGATGAATGGCTGGACCTGACCAGCGTCGTGCCGCGCACCGCGCTCCTCGCCGGGCTCATCGCACGAGTCGGCGAGGCACTCTAGGCTCAGTCGGGCGGGCGGCCGCACCGGCGGTGCCGTGTAGAATCGGGCTCCCGTGACCCCCGAATTTCGCCACCGCACGCGTCTCGAAGTGCGCTTCCGCGACATCGATGCGTTCCGCCACGTCAACAATGCCGCGTTTGTCACGTACATCGAGCAAGCCCGGATCCGGTACCTGATCGACATCCTCAAGCTCGACGCCGTGGAGCGCGCGCCCCTCATCCTGGCCGCCGTCCAGATGGATTTCCGCGCACCCATCCTCTTCGGCCAGGATGTGGAGATCGGCACGCGGGTGGACTGGATCGGGCGGACGAGCTTCTCGATGGCGCACTGGATGGAGGCGGGCCGCGACCGACACCTCGTCGCGGAAGCACAGACCATCCTCGTCACGTACGACTACGCCGCCGAGCGGCCAATCCTGGTCCCCGACGAGTGGCGCGCCGCGATGAGCGCGTACGAGGGGCGGGATCTGACCAGACAGCCCCAGGCCACGACGAGCCTGGCTCGCTGAGGATCCGAGATGCCCGATCCGCAGCAGTTCGACCTCCTCATCCTTGGCGGCGGGATGAGCTACGTCGGCGCCATTCGCGCGGCCCAGCTGGGCATGAAGGTCGGCCTGATCGAGCGCGATCTCCTCGGGGGAACCTGCCTGAACCGCGGCTGCATCCCGTCGAAGGCACTCCTGGAGACCGCGGACCTGCTCCATCGCGTCCAGGAGCAGGGCGGTGAGTTCGGCCTGACCGGGTCGGAGGGTATCGGCCTCGACTACCCCGCCCTCGCCCGCCGCAAGGACGCGGTCGTCGACAAGCATGTTCGTGGCGTCGAATTCCTCATGAAGAAGAACGACGTCGCGGTACTCCGTGGAAACGGGATCCTCACCGGACCCACCTCGGTCAGCATCTCGGGTGGCGAATCCGGCGAGATCGACGCCACCGCCAAGGACCTGATCCTGGCCACAGGCTCAGCGCCGCGCCTGCTGCCCGGCCTCGAGATCGACGGCGAGCGGATCATCACCTCGGACGAGGCGTTGAAGCGCACCAGCGTCCCGGCCAGCGTCACGATCGTGGGGGCCGGCGCCGTCGGCGTGGAGTGGGCCAGCCTCTACCGCGACATCGGTGCGCAGGTGACGCTCGTCGAGTTCCTCGACCGCATCGTGCCCCTCGAGGACCCCGATATCAGCAAGGAGCTGACGCGTACCTTCCGCAAGCGCGGGATCGACATGCTCACCGCCTCGACCATCGTCCCAGAGTCGATTGAACGAACCGATGGCGGGCTGCGCTTCGTGATCGCCGCCCGCGAGGGCGAGCAGCGAACGCAGATGGAGAGCGACCTGATCCTGGTCGCGGTCGGGCGCCGGCCGCTCACCGCCGACATCGGTCTGGAGCAGATCGAGGGATTGAAGCTGGATCGGGGGTATGTCGTCGTCGACGACCACATGCGGACCGGCGTCCCGCACCTGTATGCCATCGGCGACATGGTGCCTGGCTATGCTCTGGCGCACGTTGCGAGCCACGAAGCTGTGGTGGCCGTGGAGACGATCGCGGACCGCGATCCCGAGCCGGTGCGCATGGAGCTCATGCCGCGGGTGACCTTCTGCCGGCCGCAGATCGCTTCGGTCGGACTCTCGGAGCTCGAAGCACAGGAGAAGGGGATCTCCGTCAAAGTCGGCACCTTCCCCTTCCGGGCACTTGGCAAGGCCACCATCGTTGGGGAGCTCGACGGCTTCGCCAAGATGGTGGCCGACGCGGAGAGCGGCCTGCTGCTGGGGACGCATATCATCGGGCCGCACGCCGGCGACCTTCTCGCCGAGCCGGTCTTCGCTCGCCTGGTGGAGGGGACGGCGGCTGAGATCGCCATGAGCGTCCATGCCCATCCGACCCTCACCGAAGTCCTCGCCGAGGCGGCCCTGGCGGTCGACGGCGCGGCCATCCACGTCTGATTAGCCCGGAGGTGCCACGCGTGAATGCCAAGGTCGCCTCGAAACCGCGCCACCGTGAGCTCGGCTTGACCGATGAAGACGTCCTGGCGATGTATCGGCAGATGCTCCTTGCTCGGGCGGTGGATGAGCGGATGTGGCTGATGCAGCGCGCCGGCAAGATCGCCTTCATCATCAGCGGCCAGGGCCACGAAGCGGCCCAGATCGGGACCACCTGGCCGATGCGTCGCAACCACGATTGGATGGCGCCCTACTACCGCTCCATTGCCGCAACGCTCACCTTTGGCATGAGCGCGGAGGACATCATCACCGCGCATCTCGCCAAGGCCGATGACGTCAGCTCCGGAGGGCGGCAGATGCCGGGCCACTACGGCGGTGCGCCGTTCAACATCGTGAGCGTCAGCTCGCCGGTCGGTACCCAGGTCCTGCACGCGGTGGGCATCGCGATGGCCGCCTGGGTGCGCGGCGAAGACACGGTGGCAATCACCTTCTTTGGCGAGGGGACCGCCAACCAGGGCGAGGTCCACGAGGCCATGAACTTCGCGGGCGTCCACAGGCTGCCCGTCATCTTCGTGTGCGAGAACAACGGATACGCGATCAGCGTCCCGCTCGTAAAGCAGGTCGGCGGCCTCTCGGTGGCGGCGCGCGCCAAGGGATACGGCTTCCCGGGCTTTACCGTCGACGGTGGCGACATCCTGGAGTGCTACCGGGTCGCGAAAGAGGCGCATGAGCGCGCAACGAGGGGAGAGGGGCCGACCCTCATCGAGGCCACGGTCGTGCGGTTGACGAGTCACTCGTCGGACGATGATCAGCGCCGCTACCGCGATCCAGGCGAGGTCGAGGCGCTGAAGGAGCGCGATCCGCTGCCCACCTTCGCGGACCAGCTGCGCGAGGTGGGTCTGCTCGACATTGAGACCGATGCCCGACTGCGGGCGGAGGTCAAGGCCGAGGTGAACGAGGCGAGCCGGCGGGCCGAGGCACGTCCGGACCCGGATCCGGCGACCGCCGAACGGTTCGTGTACGCCGACGAGGGCAGCTGACGATGGCCGAGCTGAACATCCTCGAGGCGATCCGCCTGGCAATGGACGAGGAGATGGAGGCCGACGACCGCGTGATGGTAATGGGCGAGGACGTCGGCCGGAAGGGCGGCGTCTTCGGCGCCACCGATGGCTTGTGGGCGAAATACGGCGACAAGCGCGTTCTCGACACACCGCTCTCCGAGGGGCTCATCGCCGGTGCCGCGGCCGGAGCCGCGCTCTATGGCCTGCGACCGATCGCCGAGATGCAGTTCGCCGACTTCGTGTACCCCGCGTTCAACCAGATCGTGTCCGAGATCAGCCGCATGCGGTATCGATCGAACGGGACCTTCGGCCTGCCGATGGTGATCCGCATGCCGTACGGCGGCGGCGTCCACGGCGCGCTCTACCACAGCCAGTCCAACGAGGGGTACTTCACCTCGACGGTCGGGCTCAAGGTGGTGGCACCGGGGACCCCGACCGACGCGCGCGCGCTGCTGCGGGCCTCGATCCGTGATCCCGACCCGGTCCTCTTCTTCGAGCACAAGAAGACGTATCGGCTCATCAAGGAGGAGGTCTCCGAGAGCCTTCAGCCGGTCCCCATCGGGAAGGCCAGCGTGGCCCGCGAAGGAAACAACCTCTCGATCTTCTGCTATGGCTACATGCGCCATTGCGCGCTCGAGGCGGCCGAAACACTTGCTCGCGAGGACGGGATTGAGGCCGAAGTGGTCGACCTGCGCACGCTGCGTCCGCTGGACACCGAGACGATCCTGGCATCGGTCGCCAAGACGGCGCGGGCCCTGGTGGTCCACGAGGCCAATCGGTTCGGCGGATTTGGGGCGGAGGTGGCGGCGACGATCGCCCAGGACGGGTTCGAGCACCTCGATGCGCCAGTCACGCGGCTTGGCGGGCCCGAGGTGCCGGGGGTTCCCTACCACCACAACCTCGAGGAGTGGTACATGCTCAACCCGGCCAAGATTGTCGAGGCGGCACGGTCCCTGGCGGCGTACTGATCGATGGGCCCCATCGACCTTCTCGCCACCCAGCTCGACGAGGGGTACGCCATGATCCGCTCGCGGGTCGAGGGGCTCACCGACTCGGAGTTCTGGTGGGAGCCGGCGCCCGATTGCTGGACGATCCGCCAGCGGCCCAACGGAATGTGGGCGGTCGACTACGAGGTGCCAGATCCCGAGCCAGCGCCGCTTACCACCATCGGATGGCGGCTGGTCCACGTTGCGGAATGCAAGATCATGTACCGCGAGTACGCGTTCGGCCCGGGCAAGCTCATCTGGCCCGACATCGACTCGGCTCATACACCCGACGCGGCGATCGCGCAGCTTGAAGAGGGGCAAGGGCTGCTTGTCGAGGACCTGCTCTCATTGACCGATGACCAGCTCAACGAGCCACGCATGACCAACTGGGGCGAGGAATGGCCCACCTGGAAGCTGTTCTGGACGATGATCCAGCACGATTACCACCACGGGGGCGAGATTGGCGCGCTGCGCGATCTCTACCGCGTGACTGCCGTTGCCGCTGCGACCGGCAGGGCGCGTAGCTAGGAGCCAAGGAGTCACCGCAATGGCAACCACCATCAAGATGCCGCAGCTCGGCGAGTCGGTGACCGAGGGCACCATCGAGCGGTGGCTGGTCAAGGAAGGCGACCGGGTCGAGCAGTACGACCCGCTCTTCGAGGTGGTGACCGACAAGGTCAACGCCGAGGTGCCGGCCGAGATCGCCGGTGTCGTGACGAAGATCATCGTGCCGGATGGCGAGACGGTGAAGGTGGGCACTCCCCTCGCCGAGATCGACGCCGAGGGAAACGGTGCAGCAGTCGCCGCTCCGGACTCCCAGGCACAGCCCGAATCGCAGACACCGGCGCAGCCGACGGCTGCGGCCGCACCCGCCACGGAGGCGCAGCCTCAGGCTGAAGGTAGTGCGACGGCCCAGGCCGCAGGGCCAGCACCCGCCGAGGCGCAGCCAATCGGTCAACCGGCTGCCCAGCCGGTCGCTCCGCTGCCCGCCCAGCCCTCCGCGGGGG
>JALYLE010000111.1 GCA_030774375.1 Chloroflexota bacterium
GGGCAGCCGAGGGAGCGAGCACCGGGAGCGGGGATAAGGGAGCCCTGGCCGCGCTCGCCGATCAGAAGATCATCAAGACCGGCGAGATCACGGTGGAGGTCCCGAACGTGGCGAGCGCCCTGGCCGCAGTGCGAAGCATGGCGGTCGAGCTGGGCGGCTACGTAGGCGGAGCCCAGGCTGGAACCCTCGACGATGCCGCAACGCTGACGCTGCGGATCCCGGCCGACAAGTTCGACGACGCAATGGCCCGCGTCCAGGGCATCAAGTCGAGCAAGGTCCTCTCGCAATCGCAGCGCGAGGAGGACGTCACGTCGGCGGTCGTGGACCTCGACGCGCGCCTCAAGAACCTCCAGGCGTCGGAGGCCCAGTACCGCGCCCTGCTGGCCAAGGCCCAGAAGATCGAGGACATCCTGTCGGTTCAGTCCCGACTCGACGACGTACGCGGCCAGATCGAGCAGCTCTCGGCACAGCTCAAGACGCTCAACAACCAGGCCGACCTCTCGACCCTGACGGTCACGCTCCAGCCGACGGCCAAGCCGATTCAGGAGGCGTCGGCCGATTTCGATCCCGGCGCGGCAGTGAACGCAGCTGTCGGAGCCCTGCTGCAGGTTGGTCAGGCCCTCGTCATCGGCGCGATCTGGCTGGGCATCGTCGGGATTCCGCTGGCGATCGCGGTGGCCATCCTCGTGCTGGTGCTGATGCGCCTCGGACTGCTGGCTCGTCGCAGAGCGCCGGTGGCCCCGGAACCGCCTGCTGCCGCCTGATCGGCGGCGCCGATTGCTGTCAGCCCTGGCGTCTCGTAGCGGATCCGTCCCCGACGAGGCGCCAGGTCAGCGGCAGCAGACCGGCAGCAATGACGACTTTGGCGGCGTCCCAGGGCAGGAAGACGATGGCGCCCTGGTAGATCGCGTCTGCCAGAGGCAGTCCTGAGCCCGCGGCGAGGACGGGAACCCCGATCAGATAGATGAGCAGGGTGCCCAGCACCATGAGACCGATGGTCTGCCAGGCCGTGCGGTCCCAAGCGAGCTCGGCGAGGCGACCGACCAGGCCGGCGGCGCCGATGAATCCGATGAGATACCCGCCGGTAAAGCCGAAGAGCTTCTCGATTCCCGAAGCTTGCCCGGCGAAGACCGGGAGCCCGACAACCCCGAGAAGCACGTAGAGGATCATCGCAGCCACGCCACGTCGCACGCCGAGCGCCGTGCCGACGAGCAGGACCGCCCCTGTCTGCAGCGTGTACGGGACGGCTGTCCACGGCATCGTGAAGGCCACCTGCGCCGCCCCGGCGGTCAGAGCCGCGCCGGCGATGACGAGCACCCCGTCCCAGGCGAGGCCGCGGGCCCGAGCGCCCAGGAACGCATCGGCAAGCGTGATCGGTCGGGTCGCGAGGCCGCTGGACGTGATCATCGGTACCTCCAGGTCAGCTCGAGGATGCAGCCGGACGGCCGATTGTAGGCTTCGATAGGCTAGACTTGGCGACGTCCTTTAAAGCCGGCACGGTGATGCCGGAAAGGAGCGCAGGTGCAGACCGTTACCCCAAACAAACCGATGACGCCAGCCGCACGCTCGCGGCCGGCGTTTCTTTCTGCTCAGGCTCCACTGGCGGGTGCCGCTCCCCGTCAAGCCTTCTCGCCGCCCGCACCGCGGCGCGGTCTCCTTGCCCTCGAGGGCGGTCTCGTCCATCGAGGCTGGCTGCGCGGGGCGCAAGTCGCGGCCGAGGGTGACCTGATCTTCACCACCGCCGCCACAGGCTGGGGCGAGATCCTGACCGATCCGTCCTACGCGGGGCAGATCGTGGTCCTGACCCACCCGATGGCGGGCAACTATCGGATCGACCCCAGTGAATTCGAGTCTTCGAAGGTCCATGCCCGTGCGCTCGTCGCCAGCCGCCTGGTGACTCCACCTGACGGCCCGGGCTGGTCTCTGGAGGAGCTGCTGGCCGAGGCGGGGATCCCGGCCCTCACCGACGTCGACACTCGTGCCCTCACTTTGCAGCTGAGGCGTGGAGCCGCGCGGCGAGCCGTCATCCGGCGGAGCGGGGCAGCCGGCGAGCAGGCCGACCATCAGGGGGCTGCGGAGGCTGCCGAGTCGGCCGCCGCGGTTGCAGAAGCGGTTGCCAGTCCGACCTGGGAATCGGTGGACTACGTCGCGGCGGTCGCGGCGCGAGAGCCGTTCCAGCTCGCCCCCGATGGCACGCGGACCGGTCTGGTCGTCCTCGTCGATTACGGCGTGAAGCATTCGCTGCTACGCGCTTTGACCGCGCGCGGGCTCGAGGTCATCGGGCTGCCGCCAGACGCGAGCGCGCGAGACGTGGCTGCACACGAGCCGGATCTCGTGGTGCTCTCACCCGGCCCGGGCGATCCGGCGCGCATGACGCTTCAGATCGCGATGGTTCGCGAACTGGTGAACGGCGCCCTGTCTGGTGGGACGCCGATCCTGGGGATCTGCCTCGGCCATCAGCTCCTGGCACTCGCCGCAGGAGCCCCGACGCGGCGTCTTGCGGTCGGCCACCACGGCGGGAATCACGCCGTCATCGAGGTGGCGTCGGGGCGCGTCGACATCGGCGCCCACAATCACGAGGTCGCCGTCGTCGACGATCCGGCCCTTGCCGCGGCCGGCTTCGCGGTGAGCCACCGCGACCTGAACGACGGGACTGTCGAGGGGCTGGTGCACGCCTCGGGGCGGATCGCATCGGTCCAATTCCATCCGGAGGGGGCCCCCGGACCGATCGACGCGGCGCGGATCTTCGACCAGGCTCTCGAGCGCGCGCGGGCCGTGGCCTAGCCCATGACGGTCCGTATCGGCGCTCCGCGCCGGGTGCTGGTGATCGGCTCCGGGCCGATTCTCATCGGTCAGGCGGCAGAGTTCGACTACGCCGGCGTCCAGGCCTGCCTGGCGCTCCGCGGCGAGGGCGTCGAGACGATCCTGGTGAACTCGAACCCCGCGACGGTCATGACCGATCCGGACGTCGGTGGAACCGTGATCATCGGTCCGCTCACGGTCGAGCATCTGACCCGCGTGATGGAGGAGCACCGACCGGACGCGCTCCTCCCAACGCTTGGCGGACAGACCGGGCTCAACCTGGCTGTCGCCCTGGGCGAGGCGGGGGTCCTGGACCGATGCGGCGTGCGCGTCCTCGGCACGCCCCTCTCCGCCGTCCACGCAGCGGAGGATCGAGGTGCCTTCCGCTCACTGATCACCTCGATTGGCGAGCCCGTTCCTGAGAGCGCGGTGATCGAGAGCGTCGAGGATGGCATGCGCTTCGTCCACGCCCTGGGTGCCGCCGTCGTCGTGCGCCCGGCCTACACGTTGGGCGGCGGTGGCGGTGGCTTCGCGACCTCCCCCGAGGAGGCCGCCGAACGGATTGGCATCGGCCTGGAGACCAGCCCCATCGGTCAGGTGCTCGTGGAGCGCAGCCTGCTCGGCTGGAAGGAGATCGAGTTCGAGGTCCTGCGCGACGCCGCCGACACGACGATCGCCATCTGCGGGATGGAAAACATGGATCCGATGGGGGTGCATACCGGCGACTCGATCGTTGTGGCGCCCATCCAGACCCTTCCCGACCCGCTCGTGCAGTCGCTGCGGCGTTGTGCGCTGAAGATCGTCCGCGCGCTGCAGCTGGAGGGCGGTTGCAACGTCCAGCTCGCCGTCTCGCCCGAGCACGACGACTATCGGGTGATCGAGGTCAATCCGCGGGTTAGCCGCTCGTCGGCGCTCGCCAGCAAGGCGACCGGATACCCGATCGCGCGGGTCGCAGCCCTGATCGCGCTGGGGTACCGGCTCGACGAGCTGCCAAATCCGGCGACCGGCATCGGTTCCGCCGCCTTCGAGCCGGCGGTCGACTACGTCGTCGTCAAGCTGCCGCGCTGGCCATTCGACAAGTTCCCGTTGGCCGATCGGTCGCTTGGTGTGCAGATGAAGGCAACCGGCGAGGCGATGGCCATCGATCGCGAGTTCGGGCCTGCGCTCCTCAAGGCCGTCCGTTCCCTGGACCCGCGCGGACGCGGTTGGCTGTGGGAGGACCCGGCATGGCACCTGGCCGACCAGGCGCCGCAGCATCTCGATGCCTTTCTCGCGGCCTCGGACAGCCGGCTCTGGCGGATGGTGGCGTTGCTCCGCCGCCGCTGGGCAGACCCGGCGGCCCTCAGCCGAGCGACCGGCATCGCGCCGTGGTTCACCGAGCGCCTGGCGGAGCTGGTCGAGGCGGAACGTCACCTGGTGGGCGCGCCGCTCCTCGACGCGAAGCGCGCGGGATTCGGCGACGCCGAGATTGCGGCCCTTTCCGGAGTCCCGACGGTGGCGATCCGCCGGGCGCGGGTTCGTGCCGGCATCGCGCCGGCGTACCGGCGCGTCGACACCTGCGCCGGCGAATTCCCGGCCGAGACGCCCTACTTCTACAGCTCCTACGCGGAGCCGGAGGTCCCTCCGCCGGCTGAGCGGCGGAGTGCCATCGTTGTCGGCTCGGGACCGATCCGCATCGGGCAGGGGATCGAGTTCGACTACTGCAGCGTTCGGGCGGCGTGGGCCATCCGCGCCATCGGTCTGGATGCAGTCGTCATCAATAACAATCCCGAGACGGTCTCCACCGACTACGACGCATGCAGTCGACTCTATTTCGAGCCGCTCGATACCGAAAGTGTCCTCGACGTGATCGACCACGAGCGGGCCTTGACTGGCGAGCCGCCGATCGTGGTGCTCACCTTCGGCGGCCAGACCGCGATCGACCTGGCCAAGGAGCTGGCGTACGCGAACGTCCCGATCGCCGGACTCACCGCGGAGGCGATCGAGACGACTGAGGACCGGGGGCGCTTCGCACAGCTCCTCGAGCGGCTCGGCCTCGAAGGACCGCGCGGGCTGCAGGCGTCGGACGCGACTGGCCTCCACGAAGCGGTTCGGGCCCTGGGCCTGCCGGTGATCGTTCGACCCTCGTGGGTGATCGGGGGTCGAGGGATCGCGGTCTTGACCTCTGACGGCGACGTCGCGGCCTACCTGGACACCGAGATCGGCTGGCCGCTGCGCGTCGATGCCATGGTGGAAGGAGTCGAGCTCGACGTGGATGCCATCTGCGACGGGGATGCGTGGTGCGTCCCGGGCATCCTGGAGCAGCTCGATGTCCCCGGTGTCCACTCGGGCGATAGCGAGGCGGTCCTGCCGCCGCAGCGCATCGGTCGCGCGCTGCAGGAGCGCGCCGCAGAGGCCGCCGGGCGGATTGCGCTGGGCCTCGGTGTCCGGGGGGTGCTCAACGTCCAGATGATCGTGTCGGGCGATCGGGTTGTGGTCATCGAGGCCAATCCCCGCGCCAGCAGGACGGTTCCGATCGTGGCAAAGGCCACCGGGCAGGACGTGGTGGCGGCTGCCGTCCGCTGCGCGCTCGGCGCGACGTTGAGTGAGGTCGGCCTCCAGCCGGGACTGGCGCCAGATGGACCGATGGTGGCGGTGAAGACGCCGGTCGGATCGCTGTGGCGGCTACCCGGCGTCGACAGTTCCCTGGGACCGGAAATGCGCTCGACTGGTGAGGTGCTGGGGCTCAGTACGAGCTATGCGCTGGCAGTCGAGGCCTCCAGGCAAGCTGCCGCCGCTCATCAGCGTTGAGCTTCACGAAAAGCCGCCGCGGCCTTGGTACGGAGGGTCCCAAAGGCCACGGCGGTCGTCGGAACGAGCCAGTCGCGCAACCCTCCGGCCACTGGGAGCGGCTCTTGCGCCACCTCAGGCCCGAGCTTCCCGTGGCGGCGGCCATTCCCAACTCGTCGGAGGGTTCCGTCATGCGCCCGACGCGTTCAGCCACGTACGGTAGCAAGATGCGTGCCATGCCCGCCGGAATTTTGGCGACCGCCCTCCCCGCGGGCGACCGGGCCGGCGTCAGCGGCGGCGGCGATTTGCCTGTGCCGTCGCCGTAGGACGCTGAGCGGCCATCCGGCGTCGCAGATACCCGCCATACCAGCCGGCCAAGGCCCCGAGGGACACGAAGAAGAGGGCCTCGGCAGCGATGTAGCCGGGCGCGCTCAGATTGGCAGCGGAAGGCGCCAGCGAGGAGAGGTACAGCACCAGTGAGGTCGTCGCCAGCGCGGCGATCAGGCCGGCAGCGGCTCCAAAGAGCCATGGTCGTTGCCACCCGATCCAGCCGGCCGCGACCAGGGCGCCGTACTGGACGACCTGCACGATCGAGCTCACGAGCCTGTCCGAGCTCCACAGGGCCAGCTCGTAGATCGCGACGTAGAGGAGGCCGGGCAGGAGCCAGGCGACCGGATGACGGCTCAGCAGGTAGACGGCTTCCGCGACGCTGCGGAAGCGCCCGTTGTAATTGAAGCCCCCGAGCGGGTCGCCCTTTCCGGGGAGGGGCGGCGCGGCTGGAAGGATGCGCTGGAGCAACGATTGCCGCGGCGGCGTTACTGAATCGGCCTCTGCGTCCGCATCGGAGATCGTGCCTTCCTCGTCGCCGCGGGCGGCGATCCGGGCGCGTCGGCGCGCTTCGGCGCGCGCTGTGGCCTGGCGGGAGGCTCGCTGCGACATAGGCCCCAGAGTCTACGCGATCGATCCTCGTTCGCGAATCGGGCGGTAAGCGCACGGTAATCGTTCGTGCCCGATCCTCTGCCTCCCCTGCGCGCCTCCATGCGGAGGTCTGCCCGTGTCCACTCGACCCGCCATCCAGCTCGCCCGTCCGCTCCTGGCCGTTGCAGCCGGATTGATCATCTGCGCCGCCTTCATGCGGCCGGCGCTGGCTCGGCCGGAATTCGGCGCCGCGCCGGACATGACGTCCACGGATCCTGTCCACGTGCTGATCAGCGAGGTCATGACGGGCAGTGCGAGCGCGTCGGACGAGTTCGCGGAGCTCTACAACCCCGGCGACGTCGCGCTCGCGCTCGACGGGCTCGAGCTCATCTACGTCAGCGCCAGTGGAGCGACCGTCACGCGCAAGGTTGCCTGGGCGACTGGCGCCGCGCCGATCCAACCGGGAGCGCACCTCCTGATCGCCAACGAGGCCGGGGCATTCGCACCGATCGCCGACGTCACCTACGCCAACGGGTTGGCTGCAACCGGCGGCAGCGTCGCGCTACGCGTGCAGGGAGCCACGACGGCCATCGATGCGGTCGGATGGGGGACGGCGGCGAGCACGTGGCTGGAGGGCCAGCCGGCTCCCGCGCCGCCGGCTGGATCGAGCCTGGAGCGTCTTCCGGGCGGTCCTTCGGGATCGGGGCAGGACACCCAGAACAACGCGGTCGACTTCTTCATACAGGCGACCCCGGACCCCCAAAACAGCGCGTCTCCGCCGACGCCCGGCGGGAGCCCGGCGCCGACGACGTCGCCGACGGCAACCGCGACGGCAACCGCGACGGCAACCGCGACGGCAACCACGACCGCGTCGCCGAGCCCGACCCCGGTCCCCACGTCGACGCCCACCCCGAGCGTCACCCCCTCGCCATCGGTGAGTGCCACGCCCTCGCCGACCCCCTCAGCCAGGCCTTCACCCACGCCCACGCCATCGGCGAGTGTCACGCCGTCGCCGAGCACAACACCGATCACCATCGCCGCGGCCCGAGCCCTCCCCGACGGCAGTGCCGTCACCGTCAGCGGCCTCGCCATCTCCGCGTCCGATTTCACCGAAGGAGGCGGCTACCTCGTCGACACCACGGCCGGCATCGCTGTCCTCGTCAGCGGCGGGAGCTTCCCGCGCGGTGCCCTGCTGGCCGTGACTGGGACGATCGACGATCGCTACAGCCAGCGCACGATTCGTGCAGTTGCGGCCGACCTGCACGTGACGGGGACCGGTACCGACCCGGCCGCTCTCTCGACGCCGACCGGTGGCGTGGGCGAGGCGGTCGAGGCGCTCCTGATCCAGATTCGCGGGCAAGTGATCGGATCTCCCACCGAGCTCAGCTCGGGCCTCGCGTACGACGTCGACGATGGGACCGGTGCGGTGCGGGTTCTCGTCGGCCCGACGACCGGGATCGACACGTCTGGATGGACGAGCGGTACGGTACTCACGGTGATCGGCATCGTCGGGCAGCGCGACTCGAGTGGATCAGGGTCAGGGGGATATCGCGTCCAGCCACGCGACCCCGCGGACGTCACCGTCACGCCGCCCTCCGCCTCGCCATCGCCCTCGCCGGAGTCCAGCAGCTCACCAACGGCAACCCCCACTCCGACGCCGACCCCAAGCCCGGTCGACTCGCTGATGAGCATCGCCCAGGCGCGTCAGCAGGCCATCGGGACGCACCTGCGCTTGCGGGGCGTGGTCACCGTGGGCAGCGGGCTCATCGAGCCCAGCAGCGCGATCGTTCAGGATGCGTCGGCCGCGATCCTGATCCGCCTCGACGATGAGGCGGGAACGCTCCACCGTGGCCAGCTCGTTGAGCTGGACGGCGTTCGCTCCACGCGATCGGGGATGCTCACGCTCCGGGTTGAGATGCGACCGCTGCTCCTCGGACAAGGGGCCGAGCCCGAGGCGCTGCGAGTCCAGACCGGATCAGTTGCCGAGGCCCACGAGGCGAAGCTCGTCCTGGTCCGCGGCGCGATCACGTCGACGCCATTGCGCTCGACCGCCAACAACGTGTCGTTCACGATCGACGATGGCAGCGGTCCGCTGCGGATCGTGCTGCTGGCGCACTCCGGGATCAGCTCGGCGGGACTCGCTCGCGACGACTGGGTCGAGGTCCGGGGAGCCGTTGGCCAGGAGACAACCGGCGCCCAGCCGGC
>JALYLE010000112.1 GCA_030774375.1 Chloroflexota bacterium
ACGGAAGGCCAGCCCTTCCGTAGCTTTCCAGCATCGTGGTCCGACCGCCGAGTGCACGTCGCTCGGCGGCTCGTCGCCGGATCAGGGCGGCGTACAGGATCGATGCGATGACAAGGGCGGCTGTCAGAAGTCCGGCGAGCGCTGGATCGTTGAGCATGGGGCCTCCCGTCTGAGCGTGATCAGCGGAGTGTGATGAGCGCAGGGTCCCAGCGGCAAGAGAGAAATGTGACTGCACCGCCCGGTACCCGCGTGCCAGGTTGTCGCAGGCCCTTCATTCATGACGCAACCTGGCATGAATGAGCGCTACTCTGGTGCCACAGTTAAGCCGAGGCACGAGGCACGCAGAACATGTTTTCCACTGAGCAACTGCTCCGGGCCGTTCTCGACGAACGTGAGCGTGAAATCCGGGCGCAGCTCCGGGTTCGGCAGCTGATGGGTTCGGGCCGGCCGCCCATCCGCTGGTTCCACCGCGGTCCGCGGATCGTCCGGCGTGAGGGCGAATTGGAGCGCACCCGCTAGGGTCTCACCGCGCTCACGTAGCGCTCGAGCGCGTCCCGCGCCATCGCTTCGACCCGCTCGCGAATATCCGGCGGTCCAATGACTTCGAGATGACCGCCCAGGCCGAGGAGGCGTCCCGGCGCCTCACTCGGCCAGTCGAGCCGCAGCTTCAGGTGGACCCAGCCATCCGAGTCCGGCTCGCTCAGGCGATCGGCATCGGCCACGGCCTGACGGCCAACGAAGTCGACAAGCTGGTCGATGTGCTCAGGGTCGACCCGCACGACAACCTCGACCCTGGGTGCCTCCTGTTCATAGGCGGCGATCGACTCGCTCCAGTAGGCAGGCAGGTCGAACCCATCCGGTCGCGCGAAGCGCTCATCGGTGGGCACCGCCTCGACCACTCGCGAGACGCGATACGTGCGGATCTGCCCGTCATGGGCTGCCACGATGTACCAGATTCCGGACTTTAGAACGAGGCCCAGCGGCTCGAGCGTGCGATGCACGCGTTGGTCGCCGCGCTCGTAAGCAATCTCGACAAGCCGGCCTTCCCACACCGCCTGCGCCAGCGTCGCCAGGTTCGGGACCGCTTCGCCCGCCTGGAACCAGCCGGTGGCGTCGAGGTGGAAGCGTTCGACGAGCCGCGACGCTCGCGACCGCAGCTCCGCGGGTAGTGCGGCAAGGACTTTCAGTCGCGCGGCCGTAACGACGGTGCCCAGTCCCAGTTCCGCTGCCGGTCCGGGGATCCCGGAGAGGAAGACGGCCTCCGCCTCTTCCGCGGTCATCCCTGTCAGCCGCGTGCGATAGCCCTCGACCAGCTGAATTCCTCCGAGAGGCCCTCGCTCGGCATAGATGGGGACGCCAGCCTCGGAGAGGGCGTCGACGTCGCGGTGGACGGTCCTCTCGGAGACCTCGAGTTCTCGGGCCAGATCGGCCGCGGTCATCCGGCCGCGAGTCTGGAGCAGCAGGAGGAGCGTGACCAGGCGAGACGCGCGCATCGCTCGACAGCATAGACCGATTCATGCCAGTGAGTGTCATGAACAAGCTAGCGATCGTTGAGGCAGGTCCGGCGAACGCTCGGTCGTCAGATCCCGCAGTCAGACCGGAGCCGCGCGGGAGAGGCTGCGCGAAATGACGCGCGCCTTGCGTGCGTGGGGCTCCATCATGTCCGTGACCGGATCCAAGACCACACGCCCGGCCAGAGCGGAGGGAGTCCTCACATTGCGCCCGGCCTTTGCCCATCGGGCCGCGGACTGAACGCGACGTGCTTCCCGTCCTGTTCCAGGTCGGCCCCGTCACGGTCTACACCCACGACTTTTTCACGCTCGCGGGGATTGCCGTCGGACTGGCGCTCTATTACCGGGCGCTCCGGCGCGATCGGATCCTGGGTCCTCAGATCGTCCTCATCAGCGCCGCGGCGCTGCTGGGAGGAGCGATCGGCGCACGCCTGATCACTTCGTGGGAGATCCTTGGCGACGTCAATGCCGCGCACGCGCCGCTGACCTATGTCCTGACCCACGGCCCGAAGAGCATCCTGGGCGGTCTGGCAGGCGGGTACCTCGCGATCGTCCTCGCCAAGCGTGCGCTCGGCTACACGCTGTCAACCGGCGACTACTACGCGGCCGCCATTCCGCTGGCACTGGCGATTGGGCGCGTCGGCTGTTTTCTCTCGGAGCTACCGCTCGGAACACCTACCGGCCTGCCCTGGGGTATGACCGTGAGCCCCGAGGCCGCATCCGCTTTCCCGCGCTGTCCGGGCTGTGGTGGACCGATGCATCCCAGCATGCTGTACGAGATCGGCTTCAACCTGGGGGCATTCGCGCTGATCGCCACCCGCGGGCCGCTCCTGCCGGTACGCGGCGACACTCTCAAGGCCTACCTGCTTGCCTACGCCGTCTTTCGGTTCATGGTCGAGTTCGTGCGAGGCAACGAGATCCAGTTCGCCGGCCTCACCGGTCCGCAACTGGTCCTGATCCCGCTCGCCGCGCTGCTGGTCTGGCACTTCGTGCGACGGGTCCGCAGCGGCGCCTACCGCATGCCGGCGCCTCAGCCCGCAGTCGCTTAGGGAGAGCATCGACAATGAATCCCGAGATCAAGGCCTACCTGGACGAGCACGGGGCCACCTACACGCCAGAGGCACTGCGCCGCGCGCTCGTGGACGCCGGACACGATCCGGCCAGCGTCGACATCGCTCTGCGGGAGTGGCAGGCCAATCGAACCGGCAGCAACCACAGCAACGAGGATCGGCGGACCTTCCGGCGCTGGGCGTTCGCGCTGCACCTGGGCGCCCTGGTGGCCATGTTCGCGTTGGTCGTGCTCCTGAAGGGGACGACAGCCATCGGGCTCGCCGTGGTCGCCGCCGTGGTGCTGGGGATTGCGCTCTTGATCGGCTGGGCCATCTCATCGCTCATCGGCCGGGCCCTTCTGCCGCGGGTCGG
The DNA here is from genome assembly GCA_030774375.1 of Chloroflexota bacterium. The sequence goes on from JALYLE010000112.1 coordinate 2,934, forward strand.
CCTGGTGATTGCCCTGATCGTTCCCCTGATCTCTGCTCTTGCCCTTAGCGGCACCTGCGTGGCACTCATGAACGCTTCGATTCCAACGCCGCCCAGGAACGGGTCGATGCATCTTCAGATCCTCCCGCCGCGTACGTTTGACGGAACGGGTGTGGCGGCCTGCTACCTGCGCGAGGGAGGTGGCGGGGTCGAGGTCAATTCGCAGGAGCTCGGCACCCTCGACGGGAAGGGGGTCGGGGTCAACCTTTCCTGGCACGGCAGCGCGAGCAGCACGCCGAAGGACCTATCGAGCACCCTCCTGTCGATCTTCCTCAACTCCAGCTCGGAGACGGAGCTGCCAGAGTCCTACTCAACGGTTCCCAGCACGCGCCTGGAGGTCCACGCCGCCGCGGATAGCCTGTTTGGCACCATGCAGTTCGAAGGCCTTGCCCCGGAGCCGATTGAGCGGCCTGCGGGCGAGGCAACCCCCGAGCCGATCTCCGGTTCGGTCAGCTGGACCTGCGAGTAGCTCCGATGACCACGCTCGCCCTTCGCCCCTACACGCCGCTTCGCATGGTCCTCACCGTCTGCGGCCAATGCTTCAGCGACGACCCGGACCGCGAGATCGACTACGCCACGGACATCCTCCAGGGCAACCTGGTTATGCAGGACGGATCGGTCTGGCTGCGCCGTCATTGC
>JALYLE010000113.1 GCA_030774375.1 Chloroflexota bacterium
CGTCGCGGCGTATCGGGCGTGTCTGGAGCTCCGCAAGCAGATTGGCGACCCCGCGCCCCTGGCGGAGGCCTACTACAACCTGTCGTTTCCAATTGGCTTCGGTTTGGTGCTCGAGGATGACGACACACGTGAGGTGTACGAGCTAATCGATGCTGCCATGCGGATCTATACCGATCTCGGTGACCGAGGCGGAATCGCCAAGGCCGAGTGGGCGTATCTCACCATCGGCTGGCGCGATCGGGACTTCGAGACGGCGCGCGGCCACGGCGAAGCAGCGCTGCCGCTCTTCCGCGAGCTCGGAGACCAGTTCATGCTCGGCTGGTCGCTATACGACCTGGGGGTGATCGACCTGCACGACGGCAAGCTCGCGATCGCTCGCGACCGGCTGGCGGAAGCGCTTGCCATCTTCCGAGACGCGAAGGACGTGTCCGGCTACACGCTCGTCCTGGATGGCTTCGCATCCCTGGCGATGGCCGCCAACGATTTCGACCGAGCTGCGCGTATTTCGGGCGCGGTCGCCAACCTCGAGCGCCTGACGGGGACCGGACTGAACCCGGCCAACCGGGTTCTCATCGGCTATGACCCGGCTGAGCTGCACGATAAGCCGGAGTTGCGCGCCGCCTGGGACGAGGGCGGCAGGTTGACGATCGACGACGTGATCGCGTACGCGCTTGCGACCCCGACCCCTTCGGAGGTTGCGAAGCTCGCGGGAACGCCGGATGCTCCGTCCTAGGCGGGCGCCGCCAGGTCGCGGCGCGGGAAGAGCAGCAGTGCGTACGCCAGCGGGATCGCGATGACGAAGACGAGCAGCACGAAATCGAAGGGATCGGCCTTTCGCGCAAGGATCTCGCTCGGCTGAAAGTGGTGGAAAAGCGAATACTCCTGGGTCCAGGCGGCATCGGCCCACAGTGAGCCCAGGATCTCAAGGAAGTAGTTGATCAACAGGAAGGCGAGCGACAGTCCGATGGCCGGTCCGCTGCGGTCGAAGGTCGCTGACATGGCCAGCGAGAAGCTCAGGAACCCCGTCCACAGAAGCAGGCAGTTCAGCCAGACCAGCGGCATCTGACCGAGAGCCAGCTCACCGAGCAGGTCCTGCGTGATGGCGCCGATGACCATGCCGCCCACCAGCCCTGCCACAACCGCCGCCACCAGCACCAGCAGGGCGACCCAGATCGTGATGAGCAGGCTGCGGCGCGGGATTGGGCGGGCAAGCAGCACCTCCAGCGTGCCGCTCTGTCGCTCGCCCGCGATCGCCAGCGCGGCCACCCCCACGCCGAATACGGAGATCAGCGCGATGGCGAACGGGTGCTGCATTCCGAGGGTGATCGTGCCGGGCAGGGTCAGGATGCTCCCGGAACCGAAGTTGCTCAGCTGGCCAAAGAGCGGATTCTGCTTCGCGAGCTCACGCAGCATCCCGGAGAACTGGCTGTAGAAGAACGGCATCAACCAGCCCCAGGCGGTCGAGACTGCGGCGATCAGCACCACCTTCCCAAGCTGCGCGCGCCACGTCCGGAAGAGCAGCGCCGTGTTCATGTGCGACCGCCCGCGGGTTCCGCGTCGGCATCGGTGTAGTACTCGAGGAACGCCTCCTCGAGGCTTGCCGGCTCGATGGTCAGGTCCTCCAGCGAGGGCGAGGCAATGGCCCGCACGAAAGGCCCAACGCTTCCGAGCAGCGTGGCCGTGACGCGGTCGCCGAGGACGACGACGTCGCCGAGGCCCGGAATGCCTGTCAGGTCGGGGGCGGCGCCTCGCCACCGTAGCTCCACACGCCGCCGGCGCCGTGCCAGCAGCTCGTCGACGGTCTGGAGTGTCATCAGACGGCCGGCGCGGATGATCGCCACCCGGTCGCAGACGCGCTCAACCTCGGGCAGGACGTGGCTCGAGAAGAAGATCGTGCGACCGGCGGCGCGCCGCGCATCGAGGATGGCATAGAAGGCATGCTGAATGAGAGGATCGAGGCCCTCGGTCGGCTCGTCGAGGATCGCCAGCTGCGGGTCGTGCTGCAGGGCCTGGATTACGCCCACCTTCTGGCGCATGCCGCGCGAATAGTCGCGGACGCGGCGCCGCAGATCCCCGCCGGAAAGGCGGAGCCGCTCGCAGAGTTCGTCGCGCAGGATCGGCGGCTCGCCCTGGAGCTCGGCGAGGTATTCGAGCACCTCCGCGCCGCTCAGCGAGCCGTAGAGGGCGATCCCGCCCGGCAGGTACCCAGTACGCTTTCGGATCTCGACGCTCTGCTCTTCCGTGTCGAGGCCGAGGACGGAGGCCCGTCCCGCCGTGGCGTGCAGGAAGCCGAGGAGTGTTCGAATGAGCGTGGACTTGCCCGCGCCGTTGGGGCCGAGGAAGCCAAAGATCTCGCCCTGCCGAACCTCGATGGAGAGGTCGATCAGGGCCTGGATCTGGCCGTAATGCTTCGAGAGCCCATCGGTCCGAATCGCGGGCTCGGCGACTCCGTCGGCGGCAGTCATCTGCGCGAGCCTAGCGCAGTGCTGGCCACGCGCGAGGCGTCTGTGGACTCTCAAGGCCATCCGCGGGCCGGACTACTATCCGCGCATGCCAACGAAGGACGCAGTCGTGGTCGGTGCCGGCGTGATGGGTGCCTGGACCGCCCGATGGCTGCAGCGGCGCGGAATATCCGTAACCCTCATTGACCAGTACACGCCCGGGAGCTCGCTCGCGAGTTCGGGCGGCGAAACGCGGGTGACTCGCTCAGCACATGGATCGGACGACCACTACCCGGGCTGGCAGCGTCACGCCCTTGGTCAATGGCGGGAGCTGGAGCAGGCGGCGCATCGACGGCTGGTGGTCGATACCGGCGTCCTCTGGCTTGCCCACAGCGATGACGGCTTCGAGGCAGAGTCATTGGGGGTGCTCACGCGGCTGGGGATCCCAGTGGAGCGGCTCGCGAACGCAGAGGTCGCCAAGCGCTGGCCACAGATCGGCGGGGACGATCTCGAATGGGCGCTCTTCGAGCCGGAGGGCGGCGCCCTCATGGCGCGCGAGGGGGTCGCGGCCGTGGTCGACCTGTTCGCCGCGGAGGGCGGCACCGTGGTCCACGACCGTGTTCTGCCTCCGGACCATACCGATGGCGCCGACGGGCGCCTGCATCGGCTCCGCACCTCGGACGGCTCCAACCTTGGAGCCCAGACGTTCGTGTTCGCCGCAGGCCCTTGGTTGCCGAAGCTGCTCATCGGTTTGTTGGATGACATCCTTGCTGTGACGCGACAGGAGTACGTCTACCTGGCCACGCCACCGGGCGATTCGAGCTTCGACGCGAGGCATCTGCCGACGTGGGTCGATTACGACCGTGCCTTCTACGGGATCCCGTCCATCGCGGGGCGCGGGCTCAAGATTGCGCCGGACTACACCGGGCCGCCCGTCGACCCCGACCGCCAGGAACGGCGGATCTCCGATCATGTCGTCGACCTGGTGCGCGCCTTCGCCCGTGTCCGATTCCCCGGGATCGCCGACCAGCCCGTTGCCGAGGGCCGCGTCTGCCAGTACGAGGCGACGCCCGACACGAACTTCATC
>JALYLE010000114.1 GCA_030774375.1 Chloroflexota bacterium
GGTATCGGTATTGGACCGACCTTCGCTGTATTCACGCTCGTCGTGCAGAACGTGGTGCCGGTGCGCGACCTGGGCGTCGGGACCAGCAGCATCACGCTCTTCCAGCAGGTCGGGGGCACGGTGGGTCTCGCGATCACGGGCTCGATCTTCGGCTCGGTGCTCCTCGAGGAGATGCCACGCCAGATCGCAGCGGCCGGCGTTCCTCCTCAGTTCGCCGATCAGTTCGCCCAGGGTGGCGCGTCGACTCTGAACAACCTGGCCGGCGTTGGGGACCTGGGTGCCTCGATCCTTGCTCAGGTGCCCGCCGCATTGCGTGCCCAGGTCGAGCCGCTCGTTCCTGCGATCGTGAAGGGCATCCACGAGGCATTCTCGATCGCCACTGCGGCAACATTCGTCGTGGGTATCGCGACCGCGCTCCTGGCGGCAGTCGTGGTGCTCGCATTCCTTCCGGCGGGCCGGATGGGGGAGCGCGAAGAGGCGTCCCGTCCCTCACCCGCGCCGAGCCGCGAGCTCGAACCTTCAGCTGACTAGCGGCCGCGGGTCGGCCCGCGGGCGCCCAGGGCTGGCGGCTCCCAGGCATTGCGCTGGATGGTTCCGTGGGGCGGAACCGCAGGCTATCAAGCGGAGGATTGGCCACTTTCGAAGCAGGCCGAATGAACCTCGAATCGAGGCGCTCCTTGGTCGTTAGATCCCCGGAGCGGAACCGCCGAGATCGGCGCGAGGATCGGCCTTCTCTGCAAAGTGGCAGAGGGCATTCGCCAGGCGCATCTGCGCAGGCGTCCGGGCTCGCACCCGCAAGAGCGCCGGCTCCGCAACGACGATGGTCACGCATCGGGCGCGCGAGGTCGCCACGTTGAGCCGGTGCCGCGAGTAGAGGAAGTCCATGCCGCGCGGCGCATCTTCCGGTGAGCTCGTGGTCATGGAGTAGATGCTGATCGCTGCCTCCTGACCCTGGAACTTGTCGACGGTGCCAACGCGCGCCTCCGGCAGCTCGCGTTGGATGGCGCCCACCTGCGCGTTGTAGGGCGCGACGACGAGGACGTCGGCGTAGCGCAGCGGACGCTCCTCGCCATGCCGGTCGATCCACGAGCTGCCGCTCGTCACGAGCGCTCGGACGAGCTCGGCGACAACGCGCGCCTCCTCCGGCGACTCGTTGGCGCTGCCGGTGTGCTCGGCCGGCAGCAGGCGCAATCCCGCGCCGCCAATCGGCTCAGGCGCCTTGAGCAGCTGCACCTCCAGGCCTGGCCTGGACTCGAGCCGATTCTCGTAAAAGGCCTCGGACGTGAACTGGGTGATCTTTGGATGGAGCCGATAGGTGTCCTCCAGGAACAGTCCCATGTCGTCCGGCATGGTGTCGGCATCGCCCAGGAAGTGGGCGAGGGCAGACCGATCGGCCCCGGGCGAGTGTGAGCCCTGGAGCGGCTGGTCGAGCTGCTGCGGGTCGCCCAGGAGGACGAGGCTGCGGGTGGAACCCGCCATGGCGAGGACGTTGGCGAGCGAGATCTGCCCTGCCTCGTCGACGAACAGGACGTCGACCAGGTCGTCGTTCTTGTCCGAAGCCCAGAGCCACGCGGTCCCGGCCGCGAGGTTGAACTCGCCGCTCGCGAGGCCGGCTCGCACCGTCTCGCTCGTCGCTGCGACGGTCACGCGCTCTTCCTCGGATCGCTGGATCTCCTCATTGGCCCTCTGCACGGCCTGGACGTGGTACCCGGCCTCGTCCCCGGCCCTGTAGGTCTCGGCCAAAAAGTTGCCGATCACCTTATGGCTGGTCGCGCTGATGCCCACCTTCTTACCGGCACGCAGGAGACTCACGATCATTCGTGCGCCCGTGTACGTCTTGCCCGATCCGGGCGGACCCTGGATCGCCAGCGTCCCGAGGTCAAGGGACGTGACGAGCCGGCAGGCGGCATCGAGGTCACGTTCGCCGGACCTGACGAGGCGAGCCCCGGCGTCCTGGCCGCAGCGCGGAGGACGGCGCAGCAGCAGGTCACGGCCTGCCCGCCAGGGGCCCGCCGCGTCAATGTCGTTCTGGGCGACCCACTGGCCGAGGCGCAGGAGCGCGGCACGCAGCTCCGGGTCCTGGATCACGTTCAGCGGGACGATCGCCTCGGGATGGCGTGGTTCCACCTCCGCTGGCCATGAGAGGTCCACCGTGTCGTCCCGGTCATTGATCTCGAGCAGTCGGGCCTTGATCTGCCAGGCCCGCCACTGGGCACCGGGCTGCTCCTGCCGCAGCCGAGGGTCGTAGAGCTCGGATCGCGCTCGGATATCGTGCTCCTGGGACGGGAACCGATAGCGCCACGTCTGGCGGACGATGCGAGCGTGCGGGGTCGGCTTCGCCGGCCCGCCGATCGGTCCAACAAGCTCAAGCCGGCCGAGCGCCGACTTGTGCTCGACGAGCTCATCTGCGGTCCTGCCCATCGCGTCGAAGAACTCCCAGTACGCCGACTTGGCCTCGCGGCGGTGCCAGGGCAGCAGCTGCGCGAGAAGCCACCGCGCCTGCTCTTCATCGGTCCGTACGGTCGCGTCCGCCGGCACGCCGGCGGTGAGTTTGTCGGCCACCTCCTGGACACGCGCATCTGCCTCCGAGAGCTGCGCCGGAGCATCCGGCGACACAGGCGCTGGGCGGGGGACGACCTGACCTGTCTCGCGCGCCAGCTCTACACGGAGCTTCTCGAGCCAGTCACGCAGCTGCCGGTTGCTCACCACGTCGTCGCGGTTGTAGCGCTCGATCCGGTCGAGGATCTCGGACGCCGGCCGCTCGCCCTCACCCAGTTGCAGCCATTCCTCGAAGGCCACGATGCTCGACCCCGCGTCACGCAGGTCGACCTCGCGCCGGAAGTCGTAGAGCGGCTCGATCTTCTTGATGCTGTAGCTCTCGACCGATGCCCGAAGTCCCTGCCGCACGGCACGGTACAGGTCGACGAGCACGCCCCCGCGCAGGAGCCGGTCAACCTCCTCCTCACGCGTGCCATGACGACCCATCAGTGTCTTCAGCTGCGCGGGCTCGTACGCGGCGTAGTGGTAGATATGCATGCCGGGGTATCGGTTCAGGCGGCCGGTGAAGATGTCCATCAGGTGCTGGAAAGCCGCCTTCTCGCCGGCCAGTGTCACGACCGTCGGCCGCTCCGGATCAAAGGACCAGAGGGCCGTGAAGGTGGCGTCAATGTCCAGCACTCCGAACAGGTATTGAATCCCGTCGTCGAAGGCATAGGGGTCGCCCTCGATGTCGAAGAAGAGATCCCCGGCGTTCGGCTCCGGCAGTGTCGCGAGACCGCGCTCAGGCTCTATCGGTCCGCCGTCGGCAGGGAGCAGCACCTCATAAACGGGTTTGGGGAGGCCGCGCCCCTCGACCTGGATGCGCGCCTGCTCGCGCACGCGCTCGATCGACGCGGCGCTCGACCCGTCCAGTGGGGGATTGAAGGGAATTGGGGCGGCCGCCAG
>JALYLE010000115.1 GCA_030774375.1 Chloroflexota bacterium
GGTCTCGCCCAGGTGACGGAGCATCAGCGCTCCGCTCAGGATCAGCGCCGTCGGATTAGCCTTGTTCCGCCCCGCGTATTTGGGGGCCGATCCGTGGACAGGCTCGAAGACGGCCGCCCTCTCACCGATGTTGGCGCCGGGCGCCACCCCCAGCCCGCCGACCAGACCTGCGGCCAGGTCGCTGACGATGTCGCCGTACAGGTTCGGGCAGACGAGGACGTCGTACAGCTCGGGCTTCTGGACGAGCTGCATGCACATGTTGTCGACGATCCGGTCCTCGAACCCAACGCGGCCGGTGTACTCCGCCGCAATCTGCTGGCAGCTCTCCAGGAAGAGGCCATCGGAGAGCTTCATGATGTTCGCCTTGTGGACCGCCGTCACCTTCGAGCGGCCGTTGCGCACCGCGTACTCGAATGCGTAACGGGCGATCCGTTGGCTGGCGACCCGCGTGATGATCTTGATGCTCTCAGCGGCATCAGGGCCGACGCGATGTTCGATGCCGGCGTACAGGTCCTCTGTGTTCTCGCGGACGATGACGAGGTCGACATCGGTGTAGCGCGACTCGACCCCGACCATGCTGCGCGCCGGCCGGACGTTGGCGTACAGGTCCAGGGCCAGGCGCAGGCCGACGTTCACGCTACGGAAGCCGCTCCCGACCGGAGTGGTGATGGGGCCTTTGAGGGCGATTCCCGTGCGACGGATGCTCTCGATGACCCGCTCCGGAAGCGGCGTCCCCTCGCTGGCGATGGTCGCCTCGCCAGCGTGTTGGAGATCCCATTGGAAGCCGATGCCCGTCGCCTCGAGCACGCCGCGGGCGGCATCGGCGAGCTCCGGGCCGATCCCGTCACCGGGGATCAGGGTGACGGTGTAGGTCACGCGAAGTTCCTCGTTCGCAGCCGGTCAAAGCGCCGGCGTGCCGCGCCAGTGTAGGGCTCCGGCTGCCCGAGAGCTCTCGCGCCCGGCTACAATCGAGCGCCCGCGCCCCTGTCCCGCAGCGGAGAGACGTGTCCGCGTGAAGCTCCAGGAGTATCGGTCCAAGGAGATCCTCGCCCGTTACGCCGTGCCATTGCTGGCCGGCGAGACCGCAACCACGCCCGAGGAGGCGCGCGCCGCCGCGGAACGGATTGGTGGCCCGGTCGTGGTCAAGGCCCAGGTCCTGGTCGGTGGTCGAGGCAAGGCTGGCGGCGTGAAGCTGGCCGCCAACCCTGAGGAGGCCGAGGCCCGCGCGCGGGAGATCATCGGATTGGACATCAAGGGCGTCACCGTGCGGACGGTCCTCGTGGCGCCGGCGGCGGAGATCGCGAAGGAGTACTACCTCGGGCTCATCCTGGACCGAGGAGCCAAGGCGGTGACCGTCATTGCCAGTGCGGAGGGTGGCGTCGAGATCGAGGAGACGGCCCGCGCCAATCCAGATGCGATGCTGCGACTCCCGCTGCACCCCCTGATCCGCCTGCAGGATCACAACGTGCGGCGGGCGAGCTTCTTTCTGGGCATCCCCGCCGAGCTGCGCAAGGATTTCGCCACGACCCTGAAGGGTCTCCACGCGGCCTTCATGGAATCCGACGCCGATCTGGCGGAGATCAACCCGCTGGTTGTGACGACCGACGGCCGGCTGCTCGCCCTCGACGCAAAGATCGTGCTCGACGACTCCGCCCTCCCCCGCCATCCGGACTTGGAGGCGATGCGCGACCTCAACGAGGAGGAGCCGGCGGAAGCGCAGGCCCGTGAGGCCGGGATCAGCTTCATCAAGCTGGACGGCACGATCGGCTGCATGGTGAACGGCGCCGGGCTGGCAATGACCACCATGGACCTGGTGAAGCTCGCCGGCGGCGAGCCGGCGAACTTCCTCGATATCGGTGGCGGGGCCAAGGCGGACCGGGTTGCCGCTGCCTTCCGCATCATCCTGGACGATCCCAACGTCAGGGCCATCCTGGTCAATATCTTCGGCGGCATCACTCGTGGCGACGAGGTCGCGCACGGCATCGTCGAGGCGCGCCAGACGCTCACCCGCGAGGTACCGATGGTGGTGCGCATCGTGGGGACCAATGCGGCAGAGGCAGCCGAGATCCTGCAGGCGGCGCGGCTGATCACGGCCGCGAGCCTGGACGAGGCGGCCGCGAAGGCCGTTGCGGCGGCGCGAACCTCGAAGAGCGCCGAGCCGGCCTCGTGAGCATCCTGGTCAACGCCGACACGCGCCTCGTGGTGCAGGGCATCACCGGCCGCGAGGGTGAGTTTCACTCTCGCGCGATGCTCGAATACGGGACCCAGATCGTGGCCGGCATGACGCCAGGCAAGGGCGGTCAGACGACGCTCGACGGTCGCGTTCCGGTCTTCGACACCGTGGCCGATGCGGTCGTGGAGACCGGTGCCAACGCGAGCTGCATCTTCGTCCCCGCTCCCGCCGCCCCGGACGCGATCCTGGAGGCCGCCGACGCGGGCATCGGCCTCATCTTCTGCATCACGGAAGGCATCCCCGCGCTGGACATGCTCCGCGTGTACCACGTGCTGAAGCAGATGCGCGTCCGACTCATCGGACCGAACTGCCCGGGTGCCACATCCCCGGGCCAGGCCAAGGTGGGCATCATCCCCGGAACGATCCATCGCCCCGGCTCGGTGGGACTGGTCAGCCGGTCCGGGACCTTGACCTACGAGGTTGTTCAGGTGATGACCGATGCCGGCATCGGCCAGTCGACGTGCGTCGGTATCGGCGGCGACCCGATCGTCGGGACGAGCTTCATCGACGTCCTGGACATGTTCAACCAGGATCCGGAGACCGACGCGATCGTCCTGATCGGCGAGATCGGAGGCGACGACGAGGAGCGGGCGGCGGCCTTCGTGCAGCGCGAGGTCCGCAAGCCGATGGCCTCGTTCATCGCCGGTCGGACGGCGCCTCCCGGGCGCCGGATGGGCCACGCGGGCGCCATCATCTCCGGCGGGGCGGGCACCGCCGAGTCGAAGCGCCGAGCCCTGGAGGCCGTGGGGATCGCCGTCGCCGATAGCCCGTCCCACATCCCTGACCTGCTCCGCGCGGCCGGGGTCCGCGGGTAACTTCGGAGCCGGAGCCGTCCGGATTTGCCGGTCAGGTAACGAACGGACACGGAAGCTGGGTTTTGCCGCCTTTCGGACCCGATTTCGTCCCGGATTTGCCAATGCGGACAACTCCTGCCCACCGACGCCCGGCTGCGTGCCCGTTAGTTACCCGGCTGCTAACGGGGAGGAACGGGAGATTGAGCGGGCGACTGAGTGGCCCACTCAGGACGCAGGATGCTCATCAGCAGCGCGTCCACCCAGGCTCCACGGTGCCAATACGCATGTCGCAGTACGCCCTCGCGGGTGAACCCCACCTTCTTGTAGGAGCGGATCGCTCGAGCGTTCGACGGGGAGACGGTCAGGAAGACGCGTTCAAGGCGCATCTCCCCGAAGGCATGGTCGAGGAGCACGCGTTGCGCCTCGGTGCCCCATCCACTCCCCTGGTGGTCGCGGTCCATGTAGATCCCGAGCTCTGCATGACCATCCGTGCGCTCGATCCCCCTGAGCGAGATCGCGCCGACGAACCGATCGTCGTTGAGCTCGCAGACGGCAAAGGAGAGCAGCTCACCACTCAGCATTCGCTCGCTGGCACGCTCGAACCAGCGCTCCGCGCCGTCCCTTCCGATCGGCTCCGTGAAGCCGGCCAGCCCACCGACCAATGGATCGTTCGCGCCCGCGGCATAGGCCTCCAGGTCGCGTCGCTCGAGCAGGCGCAGCCAGAGCCGCTCGCCGGCCAGCATGGGCCTGGTCATCGGTCTGCCTGGAGCAGCTCCCACAGGACCCCACTCAGCGTGCGAGGGTGGACGAACGCGACATCGCCATGCGCCCCGAGTCGCGGCTCGCGGTCGATCAGCTCCGCCTCCGCGGCGGCCAGCGCGGCGAGGTCGCGCGGCAGGTCGTCGGAGCGCAGGCAGACGTGGTGGAGGCCCTCGCCCCGCGCCGCGAGGAAGCGCCCGACGCCACTCTCGGGATCGATCGGCTCGATGAGCTCGATGCTCGCCGCCGGCTCCGGCCCGGTTGGCAGGAAGGTGAGGCGCACGCCCTGTGACGCGAGGACGATTGGCTCCCCCTCCGCCTCCAAGCCAAAGAGGGCGGTGTAGCGGGGCAGCGCCTCGTCGATCGAGCGAACGACGATGGCCACGTGGTGCAGTGGCCCGAGGTGGGTCGCCGGCACGCTCATGCCCGATATTCACCCCACGCGTCACGCAGCGTGCCGGCAACCTCGCCCAACGTGACCCGCGCCTCAACGCAGGCCCGAATGCGGGGCAGGACGTTCTCCGTCCCGGATGCGGCCTCGCTCAGGGCGGCGAGCGCCTGGCGGGCAGCCTCCGCATCACGGCCAGCCCGAACGGCACGCGTCCGCGCCACCTGCCGTGCCTCGAGATCCGGGTCGATATGCTGCGGGGCGGGCCGCTGGACATCGCCGGCGTCGGCGAAGGCGTTGACGCCGACGACGATCGCCTCGCGACGCTCGACGGCGCGCTGGTAGTCGTATGCGGCATCGGCGATCCGATCGGGCTGGTACCCCGCGGCCAGCGCCGCGAGGGTGCCACCACGCTCGTCGATCGCCTGCAGCTCGGACCAGACGAGAGCCTCGAGGGCATCGGTCAGCGCCTCGACGTAATACGACCCACCGAGCGGATCGACCGGGGCGGCGAGCCCGGACTCGTGGGCCAACACTTGTTGTGTTCGAAGCGCGAGACGCGCGGTCGCCGGCGTCGGCAGGCCCAGCGCCTCGTCGAGGGCGTTGGTGTGCAGGCTTTGGGCGCCGCCAAGGACCGCCGCGAGCGCCTGGACGGTGGTGCGCACGACATTGACGTCGGGCTGTTGGGCGGTGAGGGTCGAGCCGCCGGTCTGCACGTGAAAGCGCATCGCCATGCTCTTGGGCTGGGTGGCGCCGAAGCGGTCGCGGGCGACGGTGGCCCATACCCGTCGCGCCACGCGGAACTTGGCGACCTCCTCGAGCAGGTCGTTATGCGCGGCGAAGAAGAAGCTGAGGCGCGGCGCGAACTCGTCGAAGACGAGGCCGGCCACCAGGGCCGCCTCCGCGTAGGCGATCGCGTTGGCGATCGTGAAGGCCACCTCCTGCGCTGCGGTCGAACCCGCTTCGCGCATGTGGTAGCCGCTGATGCTGATCGTGTTGAAGGCGGGCAGCTCGGTCCGGCAATAGGCGAACGTATCGGTCACGAGGCGCATCGAGGGGCCCGGCGGAAAGATGTACGTCCCCCGCGCGATGTACTCCTTCAGGATGTCGTTCTGCAGGGTGCCACGGAGCTGGTGCGGATCGACCCCGTGGCGCCGCCCGACCGCCTCGTAGAGCGTCAGCAGGATTGCCGCAGTGGAGTTGATGGTCATGGAGGTGCTGACCCGGTCGAGCGCGATCCCACCGAAGAGGAGCTCCATATCCTCGAGTGAGTCGATCGGCACGCCGGTTCGCCCAACCTCCCCGACCGCCATCGGATCGTCGCTGTCGTAGCCCATCTGGGTCGGCAGGTCAAAGGCCACCGAGAGGCCGCTCTGGCCGGAGGCGAGCAGGTATCGGAAGCGGGCGTTCGTCTCCTCGGCGGAGCCAAAGCCGGCGTACTGCCGCATGGTCCAGGCCCGACCGCGGTATCCGTCGGGATGGATGCCGCGGGTAAACGGGAAGACCCCGGGCTGTCCGAGGCGACCGGCGAGGTCGCCATCCCCAACGTCCTCTGGCCCATACACGGTCCGCACGTCGATCCCGGACGAGGTCCGATCGTGGTGCGGTACGGGCGCCTCGTCGGGAGAGGTCATCTGTCCGCGATTGTACCGATGGGCCGCGCGACGCTACTCCAGTCGCAGCAGTACCTGCCCGCCGCCGACCGTCTCGCCGACGGCGACGCCGATCGATTCGACCCGCCCGGCTCGGGGTGCACGCACCTCGTTCTGCATCTTCATGGCCTCGATGGTGAGGAGCGGGTCTCCCTCGGCCACCGAGGCTCCATCCGAAGTCTCGATGGCCACCACCAGTCCGGGAAGGGTGGCCTTGATCTCGATCGGTCCTGCCTGGTCCGCCGCGGCAACCTCCGCCTCGGCCAACACACGCTCTCGCCAGGTGCGGACGGTCACCGGAATCCGCCGCCCGCGGAGGGTCACGATCCATTCGGTCCCCGACCCTTCGACCACGAGCGTCAGCCCCTCCTCATCGTTGGTGGCGCGGGCGATCCCCTCGCCGCGGTCGAGCCATTCGACGGTCCAGCCGGCGGCGGGCGTCACCTCCCGATCGCCAATCCGGGCTTCCACCGAAGTCATCGGTCGATCGCCTCACGGCGCGCGAGCCGGGCCCAGGGGGAGTCACCGGCCGGCTTCCGGGCGACCATCCCCGGTCCAGCGCCGCCAGCCCCGGGTCCCGCGCCGACCGCATCCGCTCGAGCCGCGACCGCGACAAGCGCCGCCAGCCCGAGCTCGGCGGATTCCAGCGCGGGGCCACCTCGCCAGCGCTCCGAGACGAGGCCCGTGTCGTATGAGCCGTCGACGAACGCTGCGTCCTCCACCAGCCAGCGATGGAATCCGAGGTCAGTCTGCAGCCCACCGACCAGGCATTCGTCGAGTGCCCGGCGCAGCCGGGCGATTGCCGCCGGGCGGTCGGCGGCGTGAACCATCAGCTTCGCGAGCAGCGGGTCGTACTCCGGCGTCAACGGCCGGCCGGGCTGAACGGCCCCATCGACCCGGATTCCCGGTCCCTGCGGCGGTCGCCAGGTGGTCACGGTACCCGCCACCGGCTGAAAGTCGCGGTACGGGTCCTCGGCGTAGATCCGCGCCTCGATGGCGTGGCCTCGGGGTTCCACGCCGAGCACTGACTCGTCGAGCGGCTCGCCGGCTGCGACGCGAATCTGCCACGCCACGATGTCCAGGCCGGTGACCAGCTCGGTGACGCCGTGCTCGACCTGGAGGCGGGTGTTCATCTCCAGGAAGTAGTGGTTGCCGTCCGCGTCCAGCAGGAACTCCACGGTAGCGGCGTTGTGGAAGTCGACGGTCGCGGCGACCCGCCGGGCGCTGCCGAAGAGTGCGTCCCGGATCTCCTGGGTGACCGCGGGCGACGGGGTCTCCTCGACGAGCTTCTGGTGTCGTCGCTGCACGCTGCATTCGCGCTCCCCCAGGACCGCCAGGCCGCCGTGTCGGTCGCCGATCAGCTGGACCTCGACGTGACGGGCCGGACTCACCAGCCGCTCGAGATACAGCGCCCCGTCGCCGAACGCGGCGGCCGCCTCGCGACGCGCCGCCGCCACAGCCCCCGCCAGCTCCTCCCTGCTATCGATGCGTCGCATCCCCCGTCCGCCACCGCCGGCGGCCGCCTTGAGCATCGCGGGGTATCCGACCGCGGCCAGCTCCCCGACCCCGTCGTCGAGGGCTGGGCTCGCCTCTGCCCCGTCGCCGGGGGCGGCCTGCTCAATGGCGGCATCGGCCAGAGGGACGACGAGGCCGGGGACGATCGGGACGCCCGCAGCCGCGACGGCACGACGGGCCGCAAGCTTGTTGCCGAGAGCCTCCTGGGTTGCCACCGGCGGCCCCACGAAGGTCGCGCCGGCCTCCTCGACGGCTCGGGCGAAGGCGGCGTTCTCCGACAGGAATCCGTAGCCGGGGTGCACCGCCTGGGCACCGGACCGGCGCACAGCGTCGATCAGTGACGCGATATTCAGGTACGACTCCCGGGCGGCCGCCGGTCCGATGCGAATCGCAACGTCCGCCAGGGCGACGTGGGGAGCCGTCGCATCGGCGTCGGAGTAGACAGCCACACTCTCGATGCCCAGCTCCCTGCATGCCCGGATGACGCGGATCGCGATCTCGCCTCTATTGGCGACCAGCAGCCGTCGGAAAGGCGCCATGGTTAGCGCGCGTCTTTGCGCACAGACATTTCCCTAGAGCGGGATGTTGCCGTGCTTCTTGGACGGCAACGACTGTCGCTTTCCCTCGAGCAGTTGCAGGCCGGACGCGAGCCTCGCCCGAGTCTCGGCGGGTCGGATCACCTCGTCGACGTAGCCGCGTGCCGCCGCCACATATGGATTGGCGAAGCGTTCCTCGTACTCGGCCACCAGTCGCGCGCGCTCTGCCTCGGGATCCTGCGCCTTGGCGATCCGGTCGCTAAAGATGATGTTGACGGCGCCCTCGACGCCCATCACCGCGATCTCCGCCGTTGGCCATGCGAAGTTCAGGTCGCCGCGCACGTGCTTGCTGCTCATGACGTCGTAGGCACCGCCGTATGCCTTGCGGGTGATGACTGTCAGCTTGGGAACTGTCGACTCGCAGTAGGCATACAGCAGCTTCGCGCCGTGGCGAATGATGCCGCGATGTTCCTGGTCGACGCCGGGCAGAAAGCCGGGGACGTCGACGAGCGTTACGAGCGGGACGTTGAAGCAGTCACAAGTCCGAACGAACCGTGCGGCCTTGTCCGACGCATCGATATCCAGGACACCAGCGAGCACCTCTGGCTGCTGCGCCACGATCCCAACGCTGCGGCCCTCGATCCGCGCGAAGCCGCAGATGACATTGCGCGCGAAAAGCGCATGCACCTCGAGGAACGAGCCGCCGTCGACGATGCCGGCAATCGCCGTGTGCATGTCGTATGAGCGCTGGGCTGAATCGGGGATCAGCGCGTCGAGGGCTGCACCGTCGACGCTGGGCACGGTCCATTCGATCTGGAGTGGCGCCAGCTCAACGTTGTTCTGCGGCAGGTAGCCGAGCAGCCTCCGCGCCAGATCGATGGCCTGCGGCTCGCTCGTTCCCAGGAACTGCGCGACGCCGCTCGCCTCGTTGTGGATTCGCGCGCCACCCAGTCCTTCGAGGTCCACCTCCTCATGCGTCACGGCCTTCACCACCGTTGGACCGGTGACGAACATGTAGCTGGTCCCCTCGGTCATGATGGTGAAGTCGGTGATCGCGGGCGAGTAGACGGCGCCTCCGGCGCACGGGCCGAGCACCAACGAGATCTGTGGCACGACCCCGGATGCGAGGGTGTTGCGCAGGAAGATGTCGGCGTAGCCACCCAGGCTCACGACTCCCTCCTGGATCCGCGCCCCACCCGAGTCGGACAGACCGATGATGGGCGCCCCGTTCTCCATTGCAAGGTCCATCACCTTGCAGATCTTCTCGGCATGGGCCTCGGATAGCGACCCGCCAAAGACCGTGAAGTCCTGGGCATACACGAAGACCGGGCGACCATCGATCTCGGCGTAGCCGGTAACCACGCCGTCGCCGAGGTATCGCTCGTCATCGAGACCGAAATCGGTGGCACGATGCGTGACGAAGGCATCGAGCTCATGCAGGGTTCCGTCGTCAACGAGCAGCTCGAGTCGCTCGCGCGCCGTCAGCTTGCCACGGGAATGCTGCTGCTCGATGCGGCGCGCCCCGCCGCCCTCGCGCGACGCGCGTCGCAGCTCTTCGAGGCGCTCGAGCTTGTCCGCGGTCGACACGACGCCCTCCGAATCGGATGGTGGGCCCAGCAGGGATCGAACCTGCGACCAGCCGGTTATGAGCCGGATGCTCTCACCACTGAGCTATGGGCCCGCGGCATGGGGTGGACAACTTCGAGTATAGGCGCTCGTCTTTGCACAGAGACACGGCGCGAATACCACGTTGTGGATAACTCGGATGGACCTCCGGCGAAGGGCGCGGGTATCATCAGGAACCGCTGCTAGCGCGGTGCTCCCCTCCTCTCCGCCGCATCAGGTGCTGCTTTGACCAAGGTAATAGCGATTGCGAACCAGAAGGGCGGCGTCGGCAAGACGACCACCTCGATTAACCTCGGCGGTGCTCTTGCCGAGCTCGGTTATCGGGTCCTGTGCGTCGACATGGATCCGCAGGCGAACCTCACCGTGGGGCTCGGGATCTCGCTCTCTGACGTCCGCCACTCGATGGCGGATGTGCTATCCGAGGACCGCGTATCGATCGAAGAGATCGTGCGGCCGACCGAGATGGCCGGACTCTCCGTCGCGCCAGCGACACTGGAGCTGGCGTCGACAGAGGTTGAGCTGTTCACCGCCATCGGTCGCGAAATGGTTCTCCGCGATGCCCTGGCTGGCTGGACCGAGCGCAGCTTCGACGTGATCATCATCGACAGCCCGCCGACCCTTGGCCTGCTGACGATCAATGCCCTGGTGGCCAGCAGTCGAGTCATCATCCCGGTTCAAACGCAGTACTACGCCATCAAGGGCCTGACCGCGCTGATCAAGGTGATCAACACCATCAAGCTCAAGCTGAACCACGACCTCGAGATCTCTGGCTTGCTCGCGACCTTCTACGACGGTCGGACCGTCCTGGCGCGCGAGATGCTCGAGAACCTGCGTGAGATCGGCGACCACCGGGTCTTCAACACCATGATCAAGAACACGGTGAAGCTCGGCGAAGCGCCACTCACCGGCAAGCCAGTGACCGAGTACGCATCGAGTTCCGCAGCGGCTCACGCGTTCCGCGACCTGGCACGCGAGGTGATCGAACTTGGGTAGCAAGCGGCCGGCCTTCACCGAAAACATCCACCGCCTCTTCGATGAAGCGGCGACCGTCGAACTTGCCCCGGGCATCGTCTCGCTCATCGAGTCGCGGGCGACCCATGCCCAGATCCGCGAAATCCCAGTTGACCGCATCCTCCCCAACCCGGCACAGCCGCGCCTCTCGTACGAGGAAGAGTCGCTCACCGAGCTGGCCTCCTCGATCCGCGAACATGGCGTACTGCAGCCGATCCTTGTGCGACCGGTCGGCAGCAACTACGAGCTGATCGCCGGCGAGCGTCGTTGGCGCGCATCACGGCTCGCCGGTCGCGAAAGTATCCCGGCCATCGTCGCGGACTTCGACGAGGAGACCGCTCTCGAGGTCTCGATCATCGAGAACCTGCAGCGCGAGGACGTCTCGCCGCTGGAAGAGGCGGCGATGTACGCCAAGATGACGAACCTCGGCTATTCGGTCCGGCAGCTCGCCCAGAAGATCGGCAAGGACAAGGGCTACGTCGAGAATCGTTTGCGGCTTGCCGACGCGCCGCCCGAGATTCGGGAGCTCGTGTCCGTACGCAGAGACACCATCAGCCACGCCTACGAGCTGATGAAGATCCCCGACGAGCGCAAGCGGCGACGGTTGGCGAAGCGTGTTGCCGCCGGGCTGCTGAGCCTGGCCCGCCTTCGCGTGATCACCGGCGGCGGCGACGAGGCCGAGACCGGTGCCTCGCCAGCGCCACGGCGGCGTGCCCGGACGGTGGCCGGCGCGGTTGCGGTGGCGCGAGCGACGGACGACGCGCTGATCGACACCAAGGGCAAGCTCGCGTCCGCCGTCGACGACCTGGTTGATCTGCTTCGACATCCAGATGTCATCGAGCAGATCCCCGAGGTGAATCGGTCGAACCTGGCCAAGTACCTGACGATCACGCGCCTCAAGCTCGAGAATGCAATCGCGATCCTGAGGGCCGGCACCAGCGAGTGATCCCGCCCGCGCCAAGGGGGTCAGCGGTCAGGGCGTGTAGGACATCACCTCGCGCTGCCCGACAAGGAAGTTGATCAGCTTCTGACGGGCCTTCCTGTCGGTTCGTCGCAGGCCCTCCACGGCGCGCGGAAGCTCGAAGATGGGCGCCGACAGCTGACCGGCCGTGTCGATCCCGATGACATGATCCGGCCCTCCACCCACCAGGAAGACACGCTGGAATCCCCGCTCGTCGAGGCCCGCCACCCTGCAGAAGGCGGCGATCGCGGTCCCCACCGCGAGCCGCTTGGCGATCTCCACGAACAGGTCGGCAGCCCATCGGTCGATCTGCTCATCGGACTGGGCATCCGCCATTTCGCGGTACGAATGCTCCTCGACGTGGCTGATGCTCATGAGCCGATTCTAGCCGAGCAAACCGGCGCGGCGGGTCCCGATGGCCCGCGCTCCCCTGCTATCCTGCCGGCGATGATCAACCGCGCCGGCGACCCGAGAACGGACGATCGAATCGTCTACGAGCTGCTCCGAATCCGTCCTGAATCGGAAGAGCCCGAGGTGATTGGGACGGCCGTCTTCCGCCGCGGGACCAGGACCGTCGAGGCAGACGAGGAGGTGGCGACCGCCGTCCGCGAGCTGCTGGATCAGGGATTTGTCGATCGTGTCCAGGCCGATGAACGGCCGCGTGGCTATCGGCGCACTGGTACGGCTGGGGTGGAGCTTCTGGTTCCGGGGATGGCCGAGCATTTCATCGCCCGGCTGCGTGGCCTCTGGCTCTCCTATCCGGATGGCACGGTCGTCACCGCGCGCGAGGCAGGACCGATCACCCTGGCGCCGCCCCCGTCCTACGACATCGGCGAATCGGTCGAGGCATTGCCGGCGGTCACCGATCCATCGGTGCGACGCGCTACGCTCGCCTCGAGCGACGTCACGACTGGCGGCGGCCCGCTGGTCCGCGCCCACGATCCCCTGCCCGGCACTCGACCAACCGTGCAGGGCGGTCCGGTGCGGCGCTCCGATTGCGGTTGGATCGTCTGATGGCGAAGTACGGCGATTTCAGCAGATTTCTGACCCGGGGCGCGACACACTCGTGGCGCGCCAAGGGTGCCCGGCGGGCCGGCTAGAATGCCGGGCATGCCCCGACGACGCTTCCTGCTTCTCCCGCTCGGCATCGCCGCAATCGGGATCGTGTATTACCTGCTGAGCCATGAATGGGTGGGCAGCGTAATGCTCATCGTCTTCGCGCTGGCGATGACGATCTACGGCTGGATCCTGCTGCCGACCGCGAACGACGTGGGGCCAACGGCGCCGATCGATCCCGACTGGGAACCCGGCACGTCGCGCCGCTAGGCGCGCGCTGATCAACCCGATATCCGGGCAGGAAGTTGCCGGGTCTCTGTGGCTGCCCTAGCGGTCACCCGCTAACACAGAGCCCGGCGCACTAGTACTAACGGGGTAGGACCCTCCGCGTTAGTCGGCCGACGACCGTTGACCGACCCCCGGTGCATCCCGTCACCGGATCCCGGTGTCATAACTGACATCCAGCTCGGTCGGCTCCCCAACCTCGACGCGGAAGTCTATGGGCTGCGCCGTCCCCATGTACGCGGCGACCGGCTGCGGGACGAGGTGATAGGCGCCTGGCGCCAGGGTCAGATGGAAGGTTCCGTCCGCGGCCGACATCGTGCGTGCGACCTCGCGACCGGCAGTCGTCTGCACGATCATGAGCGCACCGGCGACCGGTCGTGGCGCGCAGGATGGATCGGGAGGAACGCGCTCGACCGGGCAGACAGGACCGGCTGTCACGGAGCCGGTCACCGCACCCGCTTGCGGCAGCGCGTCCCCGGACTGGCCGGTTGGGGTCACCCCGCCAGCCGAGCTGACGGTGAACGTCCAGCGATGCTGATGGATACAACCGGACGGGCAGTCGCCCCATCCGATCCGGACGGTGACCGCCCATCCATCGTCACGGCCGGTGACCTCATACCAGGATGCCTGGCCGGTGAGTGCCAGATCCCGCTTCTCGATGCCGGCAAATCGGGGGTTTGTGGCGAGCACGAGCCCGGCGGCCGCGGTCGCATCGCCGGGAGGCGATGCGGGCAGCGATGCGCCCGGCGACCCACCGGCACCCGCCGCGCAGGCGGCGAGGGCACCGACCATGATCGCCAGGAGGAGGGTCGTGCGCATGCGGGGCAGACGCAGATTTGCCGCGGTCGGTTCCCTCACCCGCTGCCGCGCAGGTCAAGGGCCCGGCCCCACCGCAGGGCGCGGACCGCGAACAACACGCCCAGGGCCGCAAGGACAAGGATCGTTGCTGCGGCAATGGACGCGTCGAGGCCGCCGCCCTGGAACTCACCGTAGACGACCAGGGGAAGCGTCTGGGTGCGCCCGGCGACATTGCCGGCAAACATGATCGTCGCGCCAAACTCCCCGAGCGCTCGTGCCCAGCACATCACCAGCCCGGCCGCCAACGCGGGAGCGGCGAGCGGCACTGTGATCCAGCGGAAGACGTGCCTCTCGGAGGCACCGTCAACCCGCGCCGCGTCTTCGAGGTCGCGATCGACCGCAGCAATCCCCGCCCGCGCCGAGCGGATGAAGAAGGGAGCCGCCACGAAGGTCTGGGCGAGCACCACCGCCAGAACCGTGAACGGAATGCTCAACCCTGCGAGTTGGAGGGGCTCGCCAAGGAGGCCCCGCCGGCCGAAGACCAGGAGCAATGCCAGGCCGGCGACCGAGGGTGGCAAGACGATGGGCAGGTCGACGGCCGCCTCGACCAAGCTCGAGCCGCGGAAACGGCGCCGTGCCAGGATGATGGCCAGAGGGGTCCCGAAAAGGACCGCCAGCGCGACACTCGCGGCGGTGGTCATCAGGCTCAGGCCCAGCGCATCGAGCACCGCCGCTGATCCCATCACGCCGATGAGCGCCCCGCCGGCTACGGAGCGGATCACGAGTACCGTGACCGGGAGGGCCAGGAAGATCCCGAGCACTGCGGCGAGGCCGACGAGCCCCGCCCGACCAAGACGAGCGGAGCCCCTGCGGTTGGGTCGTGCCGAGCCCTGCCGCGCGGCGATCGCCCCGCGTACCGGTGCGGCATCCACGCGGCCGCTCATGGAGGTGGCAGGAAGCCGAAGTCATGCAGGGTGGCGCGACCCGGCGGGCCGGCCAACCAGGCCAGGAAGGCGTGCGCGGCGACCGGCTGCCCAGCACCCTTGATGACGATCCCGGCGTAGGTCGCCGCGATGTTCGCCGCGTCAGGGACTGCGACGGTCGCCACCTCCGATGAGGCGGCCGCATCCGTCTGGTAGACGATGGCGGCGTCGCCCTCGCCCAGCGCAATTTTGGTGACGACCGCGCGGACGTCGTCCTCGCGTGAAACGACGTTCGTGGCGTACCGGGAGAGGAAGCCCGCAGGGTACCCAGCGAGCCGGGCGAGGCTTCCCACCAGCCGGTTCGCGTAGGCCGCGATCGGGGCTCCGTCATTGGCGGCGATGATCTTCAGGCCGTCTCGAGCCAGGTCGGCGGGCGTGCGGATGCCCGCCGGGTTGCCGGCGGGCACGATGATCGTCAGGCGGTTTGCCGCAAACGTCACGGGCTCGCCGTCAGCGAGGCCTTCGTGGACGAGCGCCGCGGGGTTCGCCGTATCGGCCGATAGAAAGATGTCCGCCCTGGCTCCCTGTTCGATCTGAGCGCGCAGCGCCCCCGAAGATGCCGTCGAAATGATGAGGTGCATCCCCGGCACGGTTGCCTCGTAACTCGCCTGCACCGTGCGCAGTGCATTCGTGAGAGAGGCGGCCGCGTAGACCGTCAGGGTCGAAGGCTGCGACGTTCCAAGGGCGGTACATCCAGTCAGCAGCACGGCTCCGATGACGGCTATCCAGAGCCGTCTCACGTGCGCGACTCCCTCGACGACGAGACCTCGACCACGACATTCGTGGCCTTGACGACGCAGACGGCCTCGTCGCCGACACGAAGTCCAAGCTCATTGGCCGCCTCGGCGGTCATGAGGCTCACCAGCCGATGTGGGCCGGCCTGCACCTCGACGACCGCCGCCACGCCATCGGCTTCGACGCGGGTGATGATCCCCGCGAACCTGTTTCGCGCCGACTGGGTGACGCTCGCCCGATGGCTCCCCGTCCGCCGCTCCTCGAGGATACGCCGCACCTCCGTAAGCGGGACGACCCGCTGCCCGCCCGCCGTTCGCGCGACGTCCACCCGACCGGCGCGCTCCCATCGACGGATCGTCTCGACGGAGACACCGAGCATCTCGGCCGCCTCACCGATTCGCACATCTGGAGCT
>JALYLE010000116.1 GCA_030774375.1 Chloroflexota bacterium
TCGCTCGTCGGGTCAGTGAAGCTCCCGCTGCCATCCTGCGGGCACGCGGCCGGCTGGTCCCGGCACGGGCTGGTCGAGCGGGTGATGCTGCGGAGGAGCGAGGACCGGGCCCTCGACGTACTGCTCCACGACGTAGTCCCAGAACCAGTCCTCGCCAGGCTCGTAGCTCCCTACGACCGGATGTTGCGCGTCGGCGGCATGCTGACTCGCATGCTGCGACGGCGACGAGTCGCAACAACCGATACGGCCGCAACGCGCACAGCGGCGCAAGTGGAACCACCAGCCGCCGGAAGCCAGGCACTCGACGCAGCCCGAGCCGCTCGGCGGTACCTCAGGATCGATGTCGTACCTATCCGCCATTGGTCACCTGGGGATTTGGCGCGCCGGACAGGATTCGAACCTGCGACCTTCGGCTCCGGAGGCCGACGCTCTATCCACTGAGCTACCGGCGCGCGACACGCGAGCGAGCGGCAATGATAGCCGGACCGGCGGGTCAGCCTGATCCTGTGAAGCGGACATCTCGCGCCTCGGCGTCGGCCGCAGCGAAGTCCAGAAGCCGGGTCCCCTCTGTCTCGACCTCGACCCGATCGCCGGCCGCGAGGCGCTCGAAGAGCTCGACTTCCAGCGTGGCGTGCCCGGGCCTCCGCGCGATTTTCCATGCGCCGCGGACGAAGCCATCGACCAGAAATGAGCCTCGCGCGAATGCCCGCTCGCCGTATCCGCGCGATGTGATTCGGCTCCGGTCGGCGTGCGAGAGGAGGGCGTTGTCGTACTCGGGCAGGAAGCGCGCCGGGGCGGGGGTCTCGGGATTGGGGAGCTGGCCTTCCGGCAGATCGAACAGCTCCCTGCCGGTCTCATCGCGAAAGACGCGAAGCTGCGGCCGCATCGGCTCAACCACGGCGCGGAGCCTTGTGAGCCAGCACCACGCCTGGATGTCCATCACACTCGCCGGACCGAACGCCGCGAGGTATCGGAGGACCATCTCCTCAGGTTGCATGCCTTCCGCAACCGGACGCCCGAGCCATGCCTCCAGGGTCGTCCATGTCGCCTGCCCCCGGCCGCCCCATACGCCGCGTGGCGGGAGCTGCACCACCGGGAGGAGGTAACGGACCGTGTATGCCAATCCGTTCGCGTCTCGGTCCGGCCAGCGCGCCTGGAGGAGCTTGCCGAGGGCCGCAATGGTCCGGGGCTCTTCCTCGAGAAGCCTGCGGCCGGCTTCCAGCAGTTCGTCCTTGTTGATCCCGGCGACGAGCGTGGCGAAGGGGCTGCTGGCCCATCCGCGCTCGAGCACCGGCCGGATGAGCGGCCGGAGCAGCAATGCGTCCCGAGCGCTCACCAGGTGGAGCGTGGATCGCATCAGGCTCGTCCGCACGGCTCTCCCTTCCGTGACGGCGTTTGCGAGCTTCTCGGGACCAAAGGGATCGAGCCGAGTCCAGAGGCCGATGTAGGGCGCCAGCGGAGACTGCGCCTGCATGCCTACCAGCTGCTCGACCGTCTGGAGCGATGAGCCCGGCGACCGTTGCAGGAGGCCCTGCCGAGCGAGGAAGGCGCGGTTCAGTGCACGCCGCGTCAGGAGCGGAGCCGATGTCGTAGCCAGCGGTCTGAACTCCCCCTGCGGGACTCCCTAGGTTGGCTGCAGATCCGCCCGGAGACGATCGGAGGCCCCTCCGAAGAGGGGCCTCCATTGCTGTCGGATTCGCTAACCGCAAGGGCATCTTTCACGAGCGGTTTCCCGCTCTACCCTTACCCAAACCTACCCATGACCTTGCAGCCAGTGGTGAATCGCTGTGCGAACAGCGGCATGAGGATAGATCATCTGTTCGCTTGGAGTCAACGCTCAGGCATTAAGAATCCTTAACTCAGCAAACAATCGGTGAGCAGCTCTCTGGACCGATCGGAGCGGCTGGATTTCGGCCATTGGCGAGCTCGCTCGGGTCGCTACCCTGGCGAGGGCGACGGCCCGGGCTGGATCGCGATCGACTGGATGATGACCGGGTCGAGCGGAACGTTCTGCGGAGCGTTGGGGGGCGTTCCGTTCGTGGGCACTTGACCAATAGTGTCTACGACGGCGGTCCCATCGACGACCTTGCCGAAGATCGTGTAGTCGCGCGGCAAGGGCCCGTTCAGATCGGCGAGGTCGATGAAGAACTGACTCCCGTTCGTATCCGGCTGGGCGGCATTGGCCATCGCAACGGCGTACTTGTCGTAGCCAAGCCCCTCTGCGGGTGGCTCGATCGCGAACAGGTAGCCGGGGCCGCCGCTCCCGAGGCCGTTGAATACGCCACGGTTCTGCTTCGTTTGGGGATCGCCAGCCTGGATCACAAAGCCCGCGATCACGCGGTGAAAGGTGATCCCCTCGTAGAAGCCGCAGCGCGCGAGTGCCACGAAATTGGCCGCTGCGATCGGAGCCTGCTTCCCGTAGAGCTGAATCGTGAAGGTCCCCTTGTTGGTGGTGACCAGCGCCGCACCCGCGCCAGCCAGGATGCCGTTCGCCTGCCCGTCGGTCGGCGCGGCGGTTGGGCAGGCCAGACGCGGCGTTGGACTGGCACCCAGACCGCCACAGGCGGAGAGGCCAAGAACCAGGATGAGTGCCGACGCGTGGCGTGGGTGGATGGTGCTCATCGGTCGAGGCTCGGGAAGAGCCGGCGCGCGTAGGAGACCGGCATCGTCCCGCCGTAGAGAAGGGTGTCGTGGAACCCCTTGAGCGAGAACTGCGGTCC